>JADFPE010000210.1 GCA_022562495.1 Acidobacteriota bacterium | reverse complement strand
ACTCACGACTCGCCGGGTGGCCCGCGCCGTTCGACAACGCCCAGAACTGGTATCGCCACCAGCTCGCCGAGCTGGGTCTGATTGGCAGCATCCCCTGGATCCTCTGGGTGATTCTGTTCACGGGATTCCTGCTCAGGACCCGCGGCAAGGGAGAACACAGATTTCCGGCCGCGGTCGTCAAGGGAACTCTCGTCGCGCTCGGCATCGTCTCCCTTCTGGGCGTGCCGGCCCAGAGCCTGGTCGTGACCCTGACGTTCTGGACCTTTGCGTTCTGGTACATCCGGCTGGCAGGCTCGCCCGGCGTGCGTGCTGTTCCGCCCGCGGCGGCAGCCAGCGACCGGCTGCGGTGGGCCGTCGTACTGGCTGTGGTGACGGTGCATGCGGCGGGCACGTTCCGCGTCGCGTACGTGGACCTTCGAGTGCCGCACCGGGCCGCCCGCGGGGTAGACCGAGGCCCATGGCGCGGCGCGTACAACTACAACTACGGAATCGACAATCCGCACGACGTGGGGTTCGCGGATGACCACCGCCGGACGGGAAAGAGGGCGGTGTTCAATGTTCTCTATCCCCGGGGACAGGGCAGGGGAGGGCTGCGGCTGAAGCTTTCGGCTTGGCTCGAACACCCGGACGCCGCGGAGCGCCCCGTCCAGGCGAAGATCTGGACCCATGGGCGCGAGCTGGTGCTGAACGCGAAACGCTGGGATGGCTCGCGGATCACGCGCTTTGTCGATCTTCCCAATGAACACCGCGCGGTAGAGATCGAAACCTGGGTGGAGCGGACCTGGCGCGCGCTGGAGAGCGAAGGGACCGAGATTGACGATCGCGGGATGACACTCGCCTGGGAGTGGGTTGACGAGGATCTCAAACCCTTAGACCTCGCGCCTAAATGACATTTCCGTCTTCCATGCGTTTTTGGTTTCCCATGGGGCGCGTGCAGTGAACTTGAGTGCATGAAGCCAGCCATTGCCGCGAAGTACGGCACGATGTCGCCCAGTTTTTGACGAGCGTGGTTGCCGCGTTGCAGCCATCGCTTGAGGCGGGCATGTGCCTCAGCGCTAGGCGCCAACCAGCTTCTCGATGACGGTGTCCCAGGTGATGTGTCGGGCCCGCTCGTAACCAGCCTCACCCAGGGAGGCTGCCAGCCCCCGATCGGCCACCAGGCGATTGAGCGCGTCCGCCACGGCGTCGGCCTCGGGCGCGCAGACCACCCCGCTGACCCCGTCTTCCACGAACTCGAGCGTGCCCCCGGAGTCGCTCGCGGTGACGACCGGTTTCCGGGCGAGAAACGCCTCCAGGGTGACCAGGCCGTAGTCTTCGTCGTACGGCACGAAGGCCACGGCGAGCGCACCGGCGTACAGCTCCAGCAGCGTCTCGTCGCCCACACGTCCCACGAACTCGACCCGGCCGTTGAGGCCGCACTCCTCGGCGACCGCCTCGAAGTGCTCGCGCTGGGTGCCCTCCCCGACGACGAGCAGCCGCAGCGAGGGGTCGACGTCCGGCATGGCCTTCAGCAGAAGATCGACCCGCTTGATCGATTCGAGCCGGCCGACCGACAGCACATAGTTCCCATACGGTCCGGCCCGGAGTCGCCCGGCCAGCCGGGGCGGGTGATAGAGCGGATCGGCATGCACCCCGTTGAACCGCTCCAGCCGCTGGCTCGTGGTCTCGGAAATCGTGAACCGGCGCCGGCACTCTTCAAGCATCTGGCGGTCGAGCCCCACGAGCTGCTGTCGAAGCCCGACATCGAGCTCGACATGCTCGAAATCACTGTACTCGGTGCCGCACAGCTCGTAGGCGGCGCGATGCTGATGGATGAGCCACGCGACCTTCCGCGGATGGCGGGCGAAATAGGACGGGAACTTGGTGCCGATGAGGAGGTCGATCGGGCGGCCGTTGCTCGAGCTCAGATCGAGCAGGCGCCAGGCCGCAGCGTGAGCCAGGATCTCCTCCTTCGGGTACCACTTGAAGGGGAGTGACACGAGGTCGGTCTCGTAGCCTCGTGCCCGAAGCTGATCGACCAAGGACCGCACCAGCGATTCGGCCCCCCCGGTGACGAACGGGACCTGGGTTTCGCAGACGAGAACCGTGTGAATGGCCATCGGGAGGAGCGGAGTGGAACAAGCCCCACGCCTACACTAGCAGTCGATGGTGGCGACGGTAGCTGTCGGGACGCCGGGGTCGACGCTCATCCGCCGCCGACGAAGTTGACGATCTCGACTCGATCGCCCGGCTGGACGATGGCTGCGTCGTAGGTCGCCCGCTTCACGATGACGAGATTGTGCTCGACGGCGACACGGCGAGAATCGATCTCGAGCGTGGCCAGGAGGCGACTGATGGTCAACGGTTCCGCCAGGTCGTAGGGGTCGCCGTTCAGCGTGATGCGCACGGTGTGGTCCTGTTGTAGTCCAGGCGCGAGCGTATCGTGCGCGCGCAGATGAAGTCAAGGGTAAGCGCTTGGCTGCTCAGGAGTTAGGACGATCGTCAGGGATGAGGATGGGCAAATTGACTTCACCACGATGCCTCCTGTACGATGCTTATACTGCTGGTGGTCTGGCGCCAGCGGGCCGTCGTGATGACGACGGCACTTTTTTTGACCGAGCTTGAGAAAAACTTCACAAGCTCGACGACCAGACCCGCGAGGACGGATGGGTCGACACACCATCAAGAAAGGTCTTCGTTTGCCGGCGCTGGGCGAGCCGGTGCAGACCGTGGAGCCCGCCCGGATGACCCGCCGGGTGGCACTGCTGGCGGACGACTACGTCGGCGTGCGGCCCTCCATGCGGGTAGCGGTCGGCGACGACGTCAGGCGCGGCCAGCTCCTGTTCGAGGACAAGAAGCGGCCGGGTGTGCGGTTCACGGCGCCGGCCGCCGGCAGGGTGCTGGCGATTCTTCGGGGCGACCGCCGCAGTTTCCGGTCGATCGTCATCGAGCTCAGCCGAGCGGAGCGCGAAGGACGTGGCGCCGATGCGGCCACGTTCGGGTCGTTCTCTGGTCGGCATCCGAGCGGGCTGAGCGGCGACGACGTGTGCGAGCTGCTCGTGGAGTCGGGGCAGTGGGTCTCGATTCGTGCCAGACCGTTCAGCCGCGTGGCGGACCCCGAGACCCGGCCCCAGGCGATCTTCGTGACCGCGATCGACACCGATCCGTTCGCGCCTCGGGTGGACGTCGTCCTCGAGGGTGCGCGCGGACCGTTCGAGCGCGGTGTTGCGGCGTTGTCGCGGCTGACCGACGGCGTGGTCTACGTCTGCACAGGCCCGGACGGCGGGGTGCCGATGCCCGCTGGAGAACGGATCCGACACGAGGAGTTCGTTGGGGTCCATCCGGCCGGCACCGCCGGTCTGCACATCCATCTGCTCGACCCGGTCACCAGCGGGAAGATCGTGTGGCACGTCGGGTATCAGGATGTCGTCGCGATCGGCCGGCTGTTCGACACGGGCGAGCTGGCGGTCGACCGGGTCGTCGCGCTCGCCGGACCGGCCCAGCCGCGGCCGCGTCTGGTCCGGACCCGGCTCGGGGCCTCGACGGCGGATCTGCTGGCCGGTGAGGGGGTCGACGAGGGGACGCGGGTCGTCTCCGGGTCGCTGCTCTCGGGGCGCCTGGCGGCCGGCGACACCGTCGGGTTTCTCGGACGATATCACCGCCAGGTCTGTCTGATTCGCGAGGGACGCGACCGTGAGCTGCTCGGGTGGCTCGCACCCGGGCTCGGAAAATTCTCGCTGTCGCGCACGTTTCTCTCGACACTCGTGCCCGGCCGGCGCTTTGCGTTCAACACGTCGACCAACGGGTCGCGCCGCGCCATCGTCCCGATCGGGCTGTACGAGCGCGTGATGCCGATGGACCTGTTGCCGACGCCGCTGCTCCGCGCGCTGGTCATGCAGGATGTCGAGCGTGCCGAAGAGCTCGGATGTCTGGAGCTCGATGAAGAGGATCTGGCCCTCTGCTCCTTCGTCTGCCCGAGCAAGCTAGATTACGGCGCCGCGTTGCGAGCGGTGTTGACGACGATCGAGACCGAGGGATGACGGCGACGATGCAAGTATGGGTCGAAGGGGCCCGGGTCGGATGAGGTTTCTGCGCGCCCTGCTCGACAGACAGGCCCGGCATTTCGAGAAGGGCGGCCGGCTGGAGCGGTTGTATCCACTCTGGGAAGCGCAGGACACGTTCCTGTACACGCCCGGCGATGTGACCCGGGTCGCGCCGCACGTGCGCGATGCGCTCGACATGAAGCGGCTGATGATCACGGTGGTCATCGCGCTGGCCGGGTGCATCTACATGGCGCTCTACAACACCGGGTATCAGGCCAACCTCGCGATCGCCGCGGGCGCCGCCCCGCTCGACCTGTGGCAGACCCGCGCGATGGAGTCGATGGGGCTCCCCTTCACGCCAGACGACCTGTGGGCCTGTCTGGTGCACGGCGCGCTGTATTTCGTCCCGGTGCTCATCGTGACCTTCGCGGTCGGCGGTGCGTGGGAGGTGTTGTTCTCGGTCGTCCGCGGACACGAGGTCAACGAAGGGCTGCTGGTGACCGGGATGCTGTTCCCGCTCATCTTGCCAGCGACGGCGCCGCTGTGGCAGGTGGCGCTGGGCATCTCGTTCGGCGTGGTGGTCGGCAAGGAGATCTTCGGCGGCACCGGCATGAACGTCCTGAACCCCGCGCTGACGGCGCGTGCCTTTTTGTTCTTTGCCTACCCGGCCGAGATGTCGGGTGACGCCGTCTGGATTGCGGCGGGCACCGCGCCCGATGGGGTGAGCGGCGCCACCGCGCTGGCGCGGGCGACCGAGGGCGGGCTGACCGGCGTCACCGAGATGCTGGATCCGTGGCAGGCGTTCATCGGAGTGATGCCCGGGTCGATGGGAGAGACCTCGGCGTTGGCTTGTCTGGCCGGCGCGGTCGTGTTGATCGCGACCGGGATCGGGTCCTGGCGGATCATGGCGAGCGTGGCGGTCGGCACGTTGGCGACGGCGCTGTTCCTCAACGCGGTCGGGTCGGCGACGAATCCGTTCTTCGAGGTGACCCCGCTCTGGCACGTCTTGCTGGGCGGCTGGGCGTTCGGTACCGTGTACATGGCGACCGACCCGGTGTCGGGGCCGTCGACGCCGTCGGGGCACTATCCGTACGGGTTCCTGATCGGGTGTCTCGTCGTGCTCATCCGCGTCGTCAACCCGGCGTATCCCGAAGGGATGATGCTCGCGATCCTGTTCATGAACCTGTTCGCCCCGTTGATCGACTACGTGGTCGTTCAGGCCAACGTGCGGAGAAGGAGGGCCCGTCATGCAAGGTAGCGTCGGCTACAACCTGGCGTTCGCTGCCGCTGTCTGTCTCGTGTGCGCCGTCGTGGTGTCGTCGTCCGCCGTCGCGTTGGCCGACCGGCAGGACCGCAACGCCGCCCTGGACAAGCAGCAGAACGTGCTGCTCGCAGCCGGTCTTGCCACCGACGACGAGAAGTTGACTGCCGACGAGGTCGCCGCAAGGTTCGCGCCGATGACACAGGTGGTGGTGGAGCTGGGCAGCGGCGCCGTCGTCGACGACGTCGACCCGGCCGGGTTCGACCAGCGCGCGGCGGCCAGCGACTCGACCCGGAGCCGGGTCGCCCCGGAGAACCTGGCACGGGTCGTACGGCTGCCCGATGCCGCATTGGTCTACGAGGTCCGGGATGCGAGCGACCATCTCGAGATGGTCGTCCTGCCGGTCGAGGGGCTGGGGCTCTGGGGCACGCTCTATGGCTTTCTCGCGCTCGAGGGCGATCTGCGGACGATCCGCGGACTGACGTTCTACGAGCACAAGGAGACCCCGGGGCTGGGCGGCGAGGTGGACAACCCCCGCTGGAAGGCGTTGTGGACCGGCCGTCTCGCGTTCGACGAGACGCTGACCCCGGTCATCGCCGTGGTCAAGGGGCGGGCGGGCCCGTTGGCTGACGACCCGTACGCCGTCGACGGGTTGAGCGGCGCCACGATTACGAGCCGCGGCGTCACCAACCTGCTGCAGTTCTGGCTGGGACCGGAGGGGTTCGAGCCGTATCTCACACGGCTGCGTGCCGAGGCGGGAGGGTAGGCCGTCATGCAGCCCGAAACGAGCATGCGGTCCTCGCGTGGGACCGTCGGTGACGGAGCCCCGGGGAAGAACTGATGTCAAAGACACGCGACGCGTTGATGGACCCGCTCTTCAACACCAACCCGATCGCCCTGCAGGTGCTCGGCATCTGCTCGGCGCTGGCCATCACCACGAAGATGTCCACCGCCCTCGTCATGAGCGGCGCGGTGGTGTTCGTGCTGCTGTTCTCCAACCTCTTCATCAGCATGCTGCGCAACCAGATTCCGACGAGTATCCGCATCATCGTCCAGTTGACGATCATCGCGTCGCTCGTGATCGTCGTCGACCAGGTGTTGAAGGCGTACGCGTTCGGTCTCTCCAAGCAGCTCTCGGTGTTCGTCGGGCTCATCATCACCAACTGCATCATCATGGGCCGTGCCGAAGCCTATGCCATGCAGAACCCGCCTGGGATAAGCATGATCGACGGGCTGGGCAACGGGCTGGGCTACGCGGTCATCCTGGCCGCGACCGCCGTGTTGCGGGAGCTGTTCGGGTCGGGGTCGCTGTTCGGGGTCCAGTTGCTGTCGCTGGCCAGCGAGGGTGGGTGGTACACGCCGAACGGGTTGATGCTGCTCTCGCCGGGCGCGTTTTTCATCATCGGGTTCTTCATCTGGGCGTTGCGCACCTGGAAACCGGAGCAGGTGGAGCAAGACTAGTACGGAGCACTCATGGAGCACTACCTCAACCTGGCGGTCACGTCGATCTTCGTCGAGAACATGGCGCTCGCCTTCTTTCTGGGCATGTGTTCTTTCATCGCGGTGTCGAAGCGGGTCTCGACGGCGCTGGGGCTCGGGCTCGCCGTGATCTTCGTGTTGAGTGTCACCGTGCCGATGAACTACCTGGTGCTCAACTACGCGCTCAAGCCGGGTGCGCTCGCCTGGGTGCACCCGTCGCTGGCGTCGTATGACCTCTCGTTTCTCGGGTTCCTGACCTTCATCGGCACGATCGCGGCGATGACCCAGGTCGTCGAGATGACGCTCGACCGCTTCATGCCCAAGCTCTACGCCGCGCTCGGGATCTTTCTGCCGCTGATAGCCGTCAACTGCGCCATCCTCGGCGCCTCGCTCTGGATGATGGAGCGCAACTACGATCTTGCCGAGAGCGCGGTGTTCGGGTTCGGGTCCGGTGTCGGGTGGGCGCTCGCGATCGTCGCGCTCGCCGGCATCCGCGAGCGGTTGCGCTACAGCAATCCACCCGAGGGGCTCCGCGGATTGGGGTTGACGTTCATCCTGGTCGGGCTGATGGCGATCGGCTTCATGGCGTTCGCGGGGGTGCAGCTGTGACCACTGTCGTCCTCGGTGTCGGGATGTTCACCTTCACCATCGTCACGCTGGTGGCGTTGCTGATGCTGGCCCGGCATCAGCTCGTGGCGACCGGCGACGTGACGATCACGGTCAACGGCGACCCGGAGAAGGCGCTGTGCACCAGTGCCGGCGGCACCCTGCTCGGTACCCTCGCGGCGAACAGCATCTTCATCCCGTCGGCCTGCGGCGGCAAAGGCAGCTGCGGCGTCTGCACCGTCAAGGTCACGAGCGGCGGGGGTGCCATTCTGCCGACCGAGCTGAGCCATATCTCGCGTGGCGATGCGCGTGACGGCGTGCGGCTCTCGTGCCAGGTGAAGGTCAAGCAGGACCTGGCGATCGAGCTGCCGCCCGAGGTGTTCAGCGTCAGGCAGTGGCGATGCACGGTCCGGTCGAACCACAACGTGGCGACCTTCATCAAGGAGCTGGTGCTCGAGCTGCCCGAAGGTGAGTCGGTGCCGTTCCGGGCCGGCGGGTATATCCAGATCGAGGCGCCGCCCGGCACGGTCAGGTACGCGGACTTCGACATCGATGAGCAGTACCGGGCCGACTGGGATAAGTTCAACCTCTGGCGATATGTCTCGACGGTGGGCGAGCCGGTCACGCGCGCGTACTCCATGGCCAACTACCCGGAGGAGCGTGGCGTCATCATGCTGAACGTGCGGGTGGCGTCACCGCCGCCGCGCGCACCGGAAGGGACCCCGCCCGGCAAGATGACCTCCTACCTCTTCAGCCTGAAGCCGGGTGACGACGTGACCATCTCCGGGCCGTTCGGCGAGTTCTTCGCGAAGGAGACCGACGAAGAGATGCTGTTCATCGGCGGCGGTGCCGGCATGGCGCCGATGCGGTCCCTGATCTTCGACCAGTTCCGCCGTCTGCACACGTCCCGGAATGTCTCCTTCTGGTATGGCGCGCGCAGCCTCCGTGAGGCGTTCTACCTCGACGACTTCGACACCCTCGCGCAGGAGCACGACAACTTCGACTGGCATCTGGCGCTGTCGGAGCCGCTCCCCGAAGACAACTGGACCGGCGACGCCGGCTTCATCCACCAGGTGGTGCTTGAGAACTACCTCGCGACGCATCCGGCACCCGAGGACATCGAGTACTACCTGTGCGGCCCGCCATTGATGCTCAAGGCGTGCATGGACATGCTGGACGCGCTGGGCGTCGAGCCGGAGAATATCCTCTTCGACGACTTCGGTTAGCAGCCCGTGATGAAAGTCCAGCTGCCTTCGACAGGCGCTGCATCCCGGCTGCCTGCGCCAGCCGCCGCCCGGTCTGTTTGTCCCCGGGCTATGGCCAGGTCTCGCCGAAGCCGTGGCGAAGGCGGATTGCTCCTCGGTCACATACCGCCGGTATTTTTC
>JADFPE010000209.1 GCA_022562495.1 Acidobacteriota bacterium | reverse complement strand
ATCATCCTGTTTATCGGTCTCGGAACGTGAGCCTATGGCTACAAGAAAATCATGACCGAATTCACCTTGTCAGTCTCGGTTCTCGTTAGGACTAGAATGAAAATCGGAGCGAACATCGAATTGTCAATGCTTTCTGGGAGGGGGTGATTTCGAATTCACCACACCCACAGGTTCTCCAACAACGTCGTCTTCGCCTTGAACCAATACACAACCCTGCCCTTTGGTCAGTCGAATTTTTGGACAGGACGGCCTTGCCCTTCACGCCAGCCTTCGCCGCCCATTATCCGTAAATCGAATCCTCTTTCCGCCTAACTTTCCTTTGAGGATTCTGTTCTCTTCAATCAGGTAGTCGATCGCCCTCTGCTGGCGCCGGTTCACCCAGCCAGATAATGTGATGAGAAGAAATTCCCAGGGCTGTATGGCTTTGCTCATGGGGCGGATTATCCCCTTTCCAAGTGGTTAATGATGCCTCATCATCGCATCATAATCCCTTGCAGAAAAGGGGTTTAGGATTCGGTTGGTTTTTTGGACAGGACGGCGGGCGAAGCCGCCCCCGCGCCAAGAACTTGCTTTGTTAAACGCCGAAAATCTTCCTCAGATGATCGAATGAAATTTTCCGCCGTCGACGTTTATGGTTGCTCCAGTGATGTAATTCGCATGCTTCGACGCCAGGAACACCGCCAGCCCCGCCACCTCTTCCGGCCGGCCATACCGGGCTATCTGGTTAATCATCCCCATCAGGGCGCCCAACGTCTCGAACCGGCGGGCGTTCCCCTGGATCAACGCGCCCTGTGTGAACGCGAGTTCCTCATCGGCGACGCCCTCCCTGAACTTCTCGAGCTCATCCTTGAAAATCTGCACCGACTCCAGCGTCACATTCGACCGCACCCCGGCCGAGGCCATGAAGGTGCCAGGGTAGCTCGACCCGGAGAAGCTCGACCGAGCGCCGTAGGTGTCGCCCTTCTCCTCACGCAAGATCAGGTTCACGCGCCCGTTGAAGCTTCCTCCGAGCGCGTGGTTCATGACGCTCGTCGCGTAATAGTCCGGGTGGTCGTAGGGCAGTGCCAGGTGCCCGATACGGATCTCGGACTGCCTCGCCTGCGGGATGTCGACGACGTACACCGCAGGCTCTTCGGCCGGGGTGGGATCGACGTAGCTGGAAACGGTGACCTCCTTCGCCGCCCACCTCTGCTCGAGCGGCCGGAAGAGCTCGATCGCCTCCGCCTTGCCGATGTCACCCGCGATTGTGAGATGCGAGACGTTCGGCGCGTAGTTGGCCTCATAGAACCGCCTGAGGTCGTCGACGGTGAACGACTCGACGTCGTCCGCGGTGCCGAGCGTGTTGTGCGCCAGGATGTGCTCGTCGCCGTATACGAGGCGGGTGAACACGCTGTTCGCCACCGCCGCGGCACGCTCCGCACTCGCTAAGCCGACAGTCTCGATCGCCTCTTCCACGACGGCGAAGCGCTTCGAGCCCTCGGCGACACGGTCGACTTGACCCTGCGGCACGAAGCTCGTGATGACGGAGTGCTGGTCCTTGATGTACTGGTTGTAGACACGCCAGACGTCGTCGCTCGTGACCGCCAGATATCGCCTGAGGTCCTCGGTGACGAAGCCTGGGCTACCCGCAAACTCGTTGTACGTAGCGAGCTGGAAGGCTTTGTTCAGCACGCTCGAGATCTGGTTGTAGAACCCTGTCTCGTATTGGGCCTTGATCCGGCTCAAGTCCTCGTCCGTGAAGCCCTCGGACTCGAACCGCTCGAGCGCCGCGTGAACGGCTCGCTCCACGCGGGTCAGCTGCTTGTCCGGGAAGGCCCGGATCCGGAACCGAAACGTCCCGGCGCGCTCCAGGCTGCTCTGGACCGCACTGGCCGCGGGCGCCAGTTGCTCCTCCTCGACGATCGTCTGACACAGTGGCGCGCTCTTCCCGTCTGAGATGAGGAGCCCGAGGAGCTCGAGCGGATACGCATCCTGGTGAAACTGCTCGACCGTCGGGAACAACATGTTGAGCTCGGGCGAGCGCGCGAAGTTGTCCTCGTGGAAGGCCCGTTTGGTCTCGGTGAGAGTCACCGCGCGCGGCTCCGGGTCGGCCATCGTGGGCGACGCCGGAATCTCACCGAAGTACTGCTCGATCCACTCCCTGGTCTGCACAACGTCGAAGTCACCCGCGACAACGAGCGTCGCGTTGTTGGGTCCGTACCAGGTGCGGAAGAATTCTCGGATGTCCTCGATGGTCGCGTTCGCCAGATCCTCGAACGAACCGATGACCGTCCAGCTGTACGGATGGTCCTCCGGGTAGAGCAGCTTGCCGATCACGCCGGCGGTATGCCCATACGGGACGTTGTCGTATCCCTGGCGCTTCTCGTTCTGGACGACGTCCCGCTGCTTCAGGAACGCCGCCTGGGTCACCGTCGGCCGGAGGTAGCCCATCCGGTCGGCCTCGAGCCAGAGCACCATCTCCAGCGCGCTGTTCGGCACCACCTGGTAGTAGGTGGTGTTGTCGTAGCTGGTGCCGCCGTTCAGCGTCCCACCAGCCTCCTGGATTTTCTTGAAGAACTGGTCCTCACCGACGTGCTGGGACGACTGGAACATCATGTGCTCGAACAGATGGGCGAAGCCGGTGCGCCCGGGCACCTCGCGATTCGAGCCCACGTGGTAGAGGATGGCCACGGTCGCGATCGGGTCCGAGCGATCCTCGTGGAGCACGACGCTCAGACCGTTGTCGAGCTCGTACTGCTCGAATTCGAGGCGGAGGTCTGTCGACGGCGCGTCCGCCGGCCCCGTTGCGGCTCCAACAAGATGTCCGCCTGACTGCCCTCCCCCGCCCCGTGCCACCAGGCCAGCAGTCCCCAGGAACTGGCGATGACGTTGGTCAGACCGAAAAACCGGTCGAAAGCCCCAGACAGCCGCGCGTAGTCGTCTTCCTTGTGCGCCGGCGAGGGGACGACGTTGACCGCGATCTTCAGCCCGCAGCGCCGGCGCTCGAGCAGGTCGACCGGGATCCGGCTGACCAGCCCGCCGTCGACGAGCAGCCGCCCGTCGTATGACTCGGGCGGAAAGATGCCGGGAATCGCCGAGGTCGCCAGCATCGCCACGCGACCCGAACCTTCCTCGAACACGAACCGGTCGCCCTTCACGAGATCGGCGGCAACCACCGCCGTCGGCCGCTGGAACTCCGCGAAGGTGGTGGAACCCATCGCCTTGCGTGCGACGCCGCGCCGCTTCGCGCCGCGGCGCAACGCGGACCGCGGTAGCCAGGTGAGGTCCCGCAGCTTGTCGTTGCTGCCGATCAGCTCGCGGCACACCTCGGTCGCGCGGCGGGCGCTGCCCACCTTCGCATACGTCAGCGCCACGACGCCACCCATACTGGACCCCCACGGATAGTCCACCGCGATTCCCGCCTCCTCGAGCACCTGCAGCACCCCGAGGTGCGCGAGGCCAGAAGCGGCGCCGGCGCCGAGGGCGACGCCGATCTCGCTACCGGTGATGCGTCTGGCCAGCCAGTCGATCGTGGGCAGGCGCGCCCGGTCCCAGGCGGCATCGGCGGCGCCTCGACCGCGTTCTACTTCCGTGTCAGGCACCCGGAAACACCAGCGCCCGGCAGGGTGGGCCCCCTGGGTGGATCCGAGACACACGTGGTCGACGCTGGCCAGACCGAAACGTGCGGCGCTGTCTCTGGAACTGTCCTCATCACCCGCAGCGCGGAGCAGCAGCACCAGATCGTCGGGACGCAGATGCTCGCGGAGCGCCGGCGCGGCAGCCGACGGGAGCACGACGCAAAGTCCGCGTCCGGCGGCGCCGTGACTACTGGCCGGCAACACGTCCGGGCCGATCGGTTCTCCCGCCGGTTGTCCCGCGCTCCCCATACCCCAGCCGATACCAGACGGGACAGAGCAGCAGACCCGCCAGGAGCAGCCCTCCGACCCAGACCGCTCTCGACGGCAGCCACACTGGGGGCGGACTGCCGATCAGCCAGGTGCCGAGACCGACCAGCAGACAGAACAGGGACATCGAGCAGCTGGCCAGCGCGCCCAGGGCGCGCCACAGCCGCCGGACGTCCGCATCATCGTCACCGGCGGCCCCGGCCGCCCGCGCGACCGGACCCCAGAAGCCGACCGGCCGCACCCGCTGGTAGAACGCCGTGAGCCGCGCTTGATCCTCCGGTCCCTTGATCCAGATCGCCGCCAGTGCCGCCGCCGTCGACACCGTCGCCGTCACCAGCAACCGGAGCGCTTGCTGGTCGTCGGACAGATAGATCATGAGCAGCGGCGCCATCACGAACGACACCAGCATGGCGGCGATCTCGGCCCAGGCGTTCATCCGCCACCAGACCCAACGAAGCACCAGCACCACGCCGAGACCGGCACCGAAGAGCAGGGTGGTCTGCCACGCCTGATTGATAGACGTGAGCTGGGTCATGATCGCCAGCGCGATCACGAGGATGAGGAGGTTGGCCCCGCGGGCGACCCAGACCAGGGCGCGGCCGCTTGGCTCCGTCTTCAGCCACGCCTGACAGATGAACCGCTTGTAGATGTCGTTGGTCCAGTAGGACGACCCCCAGTTCAGGTGGGTGTCGACGGTGGAGGCCAGCGCCGCCAGCATGCCGGTCAGCATCAACCCCATCACACCCGGCGGCAGCAGCTCGACCATGCCGCGCACGTAGGTGGCCTCGCGGTCCGCCTGCATGAGGTCGGAGGCCAGCCCCGGGTCCGGCGGGAAGAGCACGAGCAACCCCACCCCGAGCGGCAGCCAGAGCAGACTGCGCACCAGCACTTGCGTGAAGGTGAAGATGACCGCCGCCGTCTTTGCATCCTGGTCGGAGCGACACGCCATGGTCCGCTGCGCCAGATAGCCGCTGCCGTCCGAGGTGAAGTTGATGAGCCACAGCAGCCCAAGGAGCGAGAGGACCGTCAGGGTGACGTCCTTCCCGCGGCCGGGAGTGAAGGCCAGGATCTCGTCGGGCAGGATGCCGCCCGGTCCCCCATCGGCGAACGTCTCGTAGACCCGGTCGGTCATCGCGCCGAGACCGCCGACCTCCCGCACGACAATCGTCGTGAATGCCAACGTCCCGAGGAACATGATGACGATCTGGACAATATCGGTGTCCACGACGCTGCGCAGACCGCCGGTGGCCGAGTACAACGCAGCGACCGCAAGGATCACGACAAGGGAAATAAAATTGTTGGCCGTCTTGACCCATACCTCGGGGTCGTCGAGTCCACCGATCGTGAGCGGCATCCCGACCACCTCGACCAGGCTCACCACCGGCTGCAAGAGACCGGCAGGAAGCCACTCGTTCCACAGCAGGAACGGCTCGGCGATCTTGGCGGCGGCGAACAGCACCCATGCCAGCACGGTGCAGTTGATGATGGTGCCCAGATAGACCGCCTTGACGCCCCGAAGCACCGCGGCCGGCGTGCCGCCGTAACGCACTTCGGTCAGTTCCGCGTCGGTCAGGACACCGGCGCGGCGCCACGCTCCCCCCAACACGAACCCCATCAGCAGGAACGTGAGGGCGAAGATCCAAAGCTGCCACAGCCCGAAGACCCCCGCGGTCGCGAGGATGCCGGTCACCAGCAGTGGGGTGTCGGCGGCGAACTGGGTCGCCGCCATGCTGAGCCCCGCTTTCCAGCCAGGCAGGGTCCGGCCAGCGAGGAAGTACTCCTCGAGGTTCTTCGAGGCCTGCCGGCGGTGGCGGAAGCCGGCGGTGATGGCGTAGGCGATGAAGGCGACGACGATCAGCGCGTCGACGGTGCTCACGCGTCAATCCTGCCACGACTGGCACGGCGCGTGGGAGCACTGATGTAAACTATAGACAACTTATGACAACCCAAGGAGCATCGACGTGGCCGACATGACCGTGGGCGTCAAACTGGATTCGGACACCCGGAATCGACTCCGCCAGCTTGGGTACGCCAAAGACCGATCGACCCACTGGATGATGAAGGAGGCGATCGCCCACTATCTCGATGTTGAGGAGCGCTACGAACGAGAAAAGGAAGAGGACAATGCTCGCTGGCAGCGCTACGTCGACACCGGCCAGGCGATCCGGCACGAGGCGGTCACGAAGCGAATCGACGAGCTGGTCGGGCGTAAGACGCGGAAGGCTCGAGGCAGGTGACGCTGCTGTGGCTTCCGGAGGCGCTCGGCGATCTCGAGCGCCTGCACCGGTTCCTCGTCGAGAAGGATCCGGCCGCCGCCTCACGCGCCCTCGGAGCGATCGAGTCAGCCGCCGACCGGTTGGAGGGTCTTCCCGAGATCGGTCAACCGATGCGTGACGCAACAGGACGACGACAGCTCTTCGTCCCCTTCGGCGCCGGTGCGTACGTGCTGCGGTATCGGATCCATCACGACGACATCGTCGTCATCCGAGTGTGGCACAGCCGGGAAGCGCGGGGATGACCGTCACGTCGTGGATCAGGGGGAATCGGTCGAGGCTGGATCGTGTGGTCTGACGACCCAGACCGCGGCGACCGGCTCGTCATCTCTCGACAGCTCAGCCTCGAGACGCCGGTGCTCCTCGAACGCGAGCCACTGCCGATCGGTCCAGTGTCGCCGATGACCACGGGGTTGCTGCGAAAGCTCGGCACCATCGGTGCCGGTATAGATGGGCACCGTCTTCCTGGCGGCCGTGCGTCTCACGATCCGCGCGTCGATCGCCACGGCGACGGTCACCTCATGTGTCGCCAGCGGCACTGGGTCGTACTCCACACCACGCTTGTCGCGAAAGGCCACCCACCCATTCTACGCGCCTGTGCCATCCCTGGTCCGTAGTTCGACCTGTTCGAGCCGATGCTCATCTCGCCATGCGTCGACCTGAAGCATGCGCGCAGCCCGCGCTTCACAAAGAAGAAAGCCTCCGGGCGCGCCCGGACTGGCGGCAGACGTCCTGCGCCTGACCGACCGCGGGTAGCTGCGCGCGGGCGCGTTCACGGTGCACGTCCTGGTCACGGGCCGGTTCGCGTTTCTGGACGGCACCGCGACCGGTGCTGACCGCCCACACCAGCTCATCGACATCTACCTGCTTGGTCTGGCATGCGCGCAGCGTGGTTGTGTGGCAACGTTCGACCGCAGCATTCCGCTGACAGCGGTCATTGGAGCCATGCCGCAGACGCTCGCGGTGATCGAGCCGGCCGGTTGAATCAGCCCCGCTTCCAGGCGGTGACCAGTCGCGTGAGACCCGGGATGACGTCTTGGGTGGTCACGTCGCCGAAGCCGGCCGCCTCGATGACGCGCCGGACGTCGGACGGTGTGAACGACACCGCGTCACGGTTAAAGAGGAAGGCGACGAACCACAGCGCGGCGCCGGATGGTCCCTGCCGGTCGTCGTCGACGAAGAAGTCGTGCACCAACAGCTGCCCACCAGGGCGGAGCGCCTGGAAGGACAGCCGCGCGAGACGGGGCACGGCCGCCGCGCTGACCGCGCTCAGCAGATACGACAGCAACACCGCATCCTGGTCGTGCGGCCACCGTGTGTCCAGCGCGTCGCCGGCGATGAATTGGATACGGTCCGACAGTTTCGCGTCGGCGATGAAGCGCTCGGCGAGCGGCGCGACGGTCGGGAAGTCCAGGATGGTCGCGCGCAACCGTGGAAACCGCTTGCACAGCGTGATGCTGAATGCACCGCTCCCACCGGCGACGTCCAGCAAACTGGTCGCCTCCGACAGGTCGACCTGCTTCTGCATGACCGCGGCCGGCCCGAGTGATCCGACGTGCTGAGCCCGCGTGAAGTGGTGGGCCTCCTCCGGGTCAGCCATGAGGTCGTAGAGCGACGCCGGGGCCTGTCCCAGCAGCGCATCGTCGAGGTTCGACAGCAGGGGGTACAGCTGGCGGTCGATCTGAAACCGCAGGTAGTCGCCGAAGTATCGGGGCGAGCTCGACACGAGATATTGCTGACTCGCGGGTGCGTTGACGAACCCGCCGTTGTGCCGCTCCATCAGTCCGAGACTGACACAGGCGGTGAGCAGCGTCTCGAGCCTGTTCTGTCCGATACCGGTGTCTTCTGCGAGCGCCGCCAACGGGCGGGCGCCGCCCGCGAGCAGATCGAACAGCGTCGCGTTGAGCGCCCCGAAGAGTACCTTCGATGCGATGAACCCATAGGCGATGTTCGAGATCTCGCGAACGTCGGTGATCGGTGTCACGCGCGTATTCTACGCCGTCACGGTGCGGCCGCGTCGCCGCGTTTTGACGAGTCTCGGCCCGGTATGTGCGGGCAGACCGATTGACATCCGGCGCGGTTTGGCCAAGGATCGGCGTGATGTTCCGCGCGAGACGCGGCGGCCTCGGGTTGGGCCAGGGCGGTCCTGAGGCTGGGCGGGGTGGGACCCGCCACCCATGGTAACGCCTGGCGAAGGAGGTGATTCTGTGGACGATTACGACACTAGCTCTGCGGAGGTGGCGTCCTCGTAGGGACCTCCAGCGCACTGGTGGCGCCAGGGGGACCCCTTCGCGGGGAAACCCAACGCCGCCGACGCAGACCGTACGCAAGAGCCCCGGTCCTGTCGGACCGGGGCTCTTTTTTGTGTCGGGGCGCTGCCCGAACCACACGCGGCCGCTCGCGGGGACCCCTGACCCTGAGCCCCGCGCCGCGCCCGTGGGGCGCGCATGTGCGCGCCCTGGCTCCAATACTCCTGTCGGGTCGTCACGTACCCCCAAGCCTGAAGCTCGGCTAGCAAGGCTCTGCCTCGCTAGCCGAGCTTGTCTCACAGCCCCGCTACGCGGGGGCTAGACTCCTTGAACGGAGGCGATCGTGGTGAGAGCGAAAAACACGGTCGAAACGTGACTCAATTGTCACGA
>JADFPE010000013.1 GCA_022562495.1 Acidobacteriota bacterium | reverse complement strand
GACCCGCAGCGACGGAGTGGGGCTGGACGTGGAGAGCAGCATGGCGAGCGACATCAGGCTTCCCGAACTGGGTGAGGGCGTCGAGCACGCCGAGGTGATACGTGTGCTGGTGGCGCCGGGCGACGCGGTCGTCGTGGACCAGCCGCTGCTCGAGATCGAGACGGACAAGGCGACCGTCGACGTGCCGTCGCCTACGGCCGGCACCGTCACCGCGGTCGCCATCGTGACCGGCGCGACGATCGCGGTGGGACAGCTGATCCTGTCGATCGAGGAACACGGGTCGGCCGCCGAGGCCTCGCAGCCCCGACCCGGTCCTGAACCCGCGCCGCCCACCGCCGCCGCGCCGCCACCGGCCCCAGCCCCCGCGGCGCACGCGCCACCGGCCGCCGGGCCGACGACCGCACCCACACACGCCGCGGGTTCGGTACACGAACCGACGCCGGCCGCGCCGGAGAGCACGCCCGTCCGACCGGCGCTGGCCGCGCCGTCCGTCCGCCAGCTCGCGCGCGAGATCGGCGTCGACATCAACACGGTGCCCGGGTCCGGCGCCGGTGGACGGGTTGGCCTCGATGATGTGAAGGCGCAGGCCCGCCGCGCGCTGGAACAGCTCCGGTCTGCGGCCACGCCGGCCGTCTCGCCCGCGTTGCCAGACTTCTCCCGCTGGGGACCGGTCGAGCGCACGCCGATGCGCAGCCTGCAGCGCACCGTCGCCCGCCGGATGAGCCAGGCGTGGCAGACGGTGCCGCACGTCACGCAGCACGACCGGGCGGACATCAGCGAGCTCGAGACGGTGCGCAGGACCCTCAAACAGACGTCGCCGGAGCTGCCGCTGACCGTCACCGCGTTCGCCGTGGCGGCCCTGGCGGCCGCGCTCAAGGAGTTCCCGCAGTTCAACGCGTCGCTCGACCTGACGCGCGACGAGATCGTCTACAAGCGCTACATCAACATCGGGGTGGCGGTCGACACGGAGCGCGGCCTGATCGTCCCCGTGATCAAAGACGCCGACCGGAAGAGCCTGCGGACGCTGTCGACCGAGATCGCCGCGCTGGCGACCACGGTGCGAACCACGGGCGCGACGCGGGAGGATCTCGAGGGCGGCACGTTCACCCTCACCAACCTCGGCGGGCTGGGCGGCACCGGGTTCACCCCGATTGTCAACTACCCGGAAGTCGCCATCCTGGGGCTCTCCCGGTCCGCACCGGCGCCGGTGTTCATCCACGACCGGTTCGAGGCCAGACCGATGCTGCCGCTGTCGCTCTCGTACGACCATCGGCTGATCGACGGCGCGGTCGCGGTCCGGTTCCTGCGGTGGGTGACCGACCGCCTCGAGCACCCGCTTCTGCTGGAGCTGTGAGGCGCGTGTCCACGCCGGGCCTCCTCGGCCGGGCGCCAGTACAGGGCCGGGGACCGCAGGACGTCACGTACATCGCAAGGCAGGAGCCCAGATCGCCATGCGTAGGCACCCGTGTCGGTGGTGGCAGGGCGACACGACGCCAGACGCTCTGGTGGGTGTGCGACTCAGACCCGGGGAGCACTCATGCCCGGCTACGCCACCGCCGTGCGCTGCGCCACCACAAGCAGGTGGTCATTGCTGAACGTGATTCGCGAACAGTCGCGAAACACCTCGCGCACGCGGTGTTGGAACGTGTCGAGTGCCGTCCGTAGTCGATCGGGTGAGTAGAACCTGAAGGTCGAGTAGTGATAGGCGGCAACTTGCTCGAGCAGTCTCGACAGAGAGGTCGTGACTCTCCATCGGAGCGTCTCCACACGGACTGAGGCGAAGGCGTCCGTGGCGTCGAGTGCCTTCTGAAGCTCCGAGACGGTGTACAGCCGGGTTTCCAACTCGGCGAAATCCGGAAAGAAGCGGCCCCAGATCGTGTCCCGGTTCTGCGCTGCAGTTCTCGTGTAGAGCACAAGGAGACCGGACGGGGTGAGCACGCGAGACGCCTCACTCGCAAACCTGGCCAGGTCGAAGTGATGGATCGCGTTGAAGCAGGTCATGGCGTCACAGCTCGCGGCGCGGATCGGGAGCGTCTCGACGGCGCCGACCAGGTGGCTCGCGCCTGGGTAGGCGCACTTATTGAGCCGTCGGGCCTGGCCAAGCATGGCCGGACTCCGATCGAGGCCGATGGAACACAGGTCTGTGACGAGCGTTGCCGACAAGCGCGCGCTGACCATGTCCAGGTACCGCCCGGTGCCGGTGCCGACGTCCAGCAGCCGGAAGGGGTGGGCCTCGGTTGCGGCGGACGCCAAGACGTCACTGACGAGACCCACGGCGGCGAGATCCGCGTCACGAACGCGCCGATACCTGGCAGACACTTCGCCGAAGTGCTGACCAAAGTGATTCGTGCCGCCTCGCCGAGCCTCTGTGTCAGCAACCGGCGGCAACGCAAGAGTCAGATCTCTACTGTCTGCAATAGGCATAGTTAGAGTTGGATGCCGGATGCAACAGGAATGTCGGCCGAGATCGCGTCAGACCTGATGACCGGGCCGCGTACTTTGCCACTACTCGATGAGAGCTGTCAAGACCGAAGATGTCCGACGGCTTTCTGGTGGGCGGAGCGGAGCCATGCCCGTGGGCTCAATGGAACAGGATGTGGGCCAAGACCAGCGAGGCGAGCAGCCCCGCGCCGAACCGCGCCACGCCCCTGTCGGGCGCCGCGACCAGGTCGCGCCACGGGATGCGCCATCCCTGGCGCATCATCGTCGGCACGGCCACCGCGGCGAAACTGAGGACGATGACCCACCCGGACCGGACGAGATAGCTCGTCTCCGGCCACGCGAGCGTGAAGCCGAGGTACAGGGCCATGCTGCCGAGCAAGGCGCCCAACACGAGAGGCCGCGACGGCCGGATGAGAAAGACGGCGGCGGTCACGATCACGACGAACCCATTCTTCACGTAGTACGACAACTCGTTGAACCAGTGGGTGAGTGGATCCGCCTGCAGACTCCCGGTCTTGAAGAAGACCACCGTAAAGGCAAACAGCACGCCGGCCGCGAAGGTCCCCAGGATGGCCGCTTTCCCGATGCGGACGATGTCCTGCGGGGACGCGTCCCGCCGAAGGTATCGCTTGTAGATGTCGATGGACCACAGCGTCGACACCGAGTTGAAGATCGAGTCGACCGTGCTCATGAGAGAGGCGAAGAGCCCGCAGACGATCAGACCGCGCAGGCCGGCCGGGAGGAACTGGTTGACGAGGGTGATGTATACCGCATCCGGGTCGTCGAGTGGCGCGTCGGCCAGGATCCCGGCCATCGCGATCCCCGGGATGACGATGATGAGCAGCATGACGTATTTGAGGACTCCTCCGACCAAGAGCCCTATCTGGGCGTCCCGCAGGCTCTTCGCCGCCAACGCCCGCTGGAGAATGACCTGGTTCGCACCCCAGTAGTTCAGGTTCAACAGGTTCATCCCGAAGAGGGCGGTCCACGGAAGTGTCTGGTGGTCTCGTGGCAGGTGGAGGTGCAT
Source organism: Acidobacteriota bacterium (assembly GCA_022562495.1). Taxonomy (GTDB): domain Bacteria; phylum Acidobacteriota; class Vicinamibacteria; order Vicinamibacterales; family UBA8438; genus NP936. Next base: position 32,492 of record JADFPE010000013.1, on the reverse strand, counting down.
GAGGTGCCCCGTCTTGACGAAGAGCTCCGACCAGCCGCCGAGCTGATGCACCGCGACCGACACCGTGATGAGGCCTCCGCCGAGGAGCAAGAGGAACTGCACGAGATCGGTCCGCACCACGGCGCGCAATCCGCCCAGATACGTGTACAGCGCCGAGAACGCCCCGAGGGCCACGATCAGGACGGCGAGCCGCACCGCCTGGCTGTCGCTGATCCACGCCACCATCTCGGTGAAGATGCCGTCGAGCGCGTAGGCCGCCCAGAACAACGCGGTCCCGAGGTACAGCAGCGCATACAACGCAATCATCAGCACCGCGTACGCCAACGCGATCCGCGGCCCGAGCCGGTGCTCGAAGAACTGACTGATGGTGACGACTCTCAGCCGGAGGTAGAGGGGCACGAAGAAGAAGGCCGCGACGACGATGCCGACGATGGCGTTGAGCTCGAAGTTCGCCAGCGCCAGGCCGTCGACGTAAGCTGCGCCGGCCACCGAGAGGAAATGGCCGGCCGAGATGTTGGTCGCGATGGTGGACATCGCAATGGACGGCCACCGCAATGAGCGCGAGCTGAGAAAATACTCTTCAGGGTCGGCGGCCGAGTCGACCCGGGCCCGCAGGCCGATCGTGAAGATGACGGCGAAGTACGCCAGGACGATCCCGAAGTCGACCATCGGTCGATTCTAGATCGTCCGTCTCGTGGCCGCAGAACCGGATGCCATGTCCGACGGTGTTCCTGGGTGGCCGAGGGGTTGCGTCTCGGTGCCGAGTACTCGATACTGATCGCCCCCATCCGAGCCTGGGGTCTGATCGGCGCCGCGCGACTACGCTGGGATGTACGGAGTCCACGACGCTGAACGACCCCCGGCCTAGTCGCCAGGGTCCTGTGCCTCGGGTCTGTCCTGAAACCTGGGACCTGAGACAGCCCCACCGTGCTTCGGTAGCCCGCCCCGTCCCGGGCTCTCGCGTTGGTTCACCATGATCGAGCTCCGCCACCTGACCAAGCAGTACGACGAACAGGTCGCCGTCCGCGATCTGTCGCTCACGGTCAGCGAGGGCGAGCTGCTGGTGCTGCTGGGCGGGTCAGGCAGCGGCAAGACCACGACCTTGAAGATGATCAACCGCCTGATCGAGCCGTCCGCCGGCTCGGTGCTGGTGGACGGCCGGGACGTGGCGGAGCTCGCGCCCCACGACCTACGTCGGCGGATCGGATATACCTTCCAGCAGGTGGGACTGTTCCCTCACATGACGATAGCCGAGAACGTCGGGGTGACGCCGGCGCTGCTCGGGTGGAGTGACAGCGAGATTCGTCACCGGGTCGACGAGTTGCTCGAGCTGGTGGAGCTGGACCCCGACGAGACCCGGGACCGCCGGCCGGACCAGCTCTCGGGTGGGCAGCAGCAACGGGTGGGCGTCGCGCGGGCGCTGGCCGCCAGGCCCCGTCTGATGCTGCTCGACGAGCCGTTCGGCGCGCTCGACCCGCTGACCCGGCACCGGCTACAGCAGTCGTTCATCCGGATTCGACGCGAGCTCGGTCTGACGGCGGTGTTCGTGACCCACGACATGGTCGAGGCGCTGGTGCTGGGTGACCGCATCGCGGTCATGCGGGCGGGCCGTCTGGTCCAGATCGGCACACCGGGCACGCTGATGCGTGAACCGGCCGACGACTACGTGCGACTGCTGCTGGACACGCCGCGACGCGACGCCCGGCTCGTCGCGGCGCTGCTGGAGGCCACGTCGTGAGCGAGCAACTGGCGCTGCTGCCGGGGTATCTGACGGCCCACCTCCAGCTGACGCTCCTGGCGCTGCTCTCGAGCGCGGCGGTGAGCCTGCCATTGGGCGTGGCCCTCACGCGCATCCGGTGGCTCGAGCAGCCCGCGCTCAACGTGGCCGGGGTCATCCAGACGATCCCCAGTCTGGCGCTGCTCGCCGTCATGGTGCCGCTACTGGCGTCGCTGGGGCTCCAGAGCATCGGCTTTCTCCCGGCGTTCATCGGGTTGACCCTGTATGGCGTGCTGCCGATGCTGCGGAACACGGTGACCGGTATCGCCGGGGTGGACCCCGCGCTCAAGGAGGCGGCGCGCGCGGTAGGGATGACCCCGGCGCAGCAGCTGCGTCGCGTCGAGCTGCCGCTCGCCATGCCGGTCATCGTGGCCGGCATCCGGACCGCCACGGTCTGGACCGTCGGGATCGCCACGCTCTCGACGCCGGTCGGCGCAACCAGCCTCGGCAACTACATCTTCAGCGGACTGCAGACCCGGAACTACGCCGCGGTGCTGGTCGGCTGCGTCGCGGCGGCGGCGCTGGCGATGCTGCTCGACGGGCTGGTGCGCGCACTCGAGATCGGCGTACGCACCCGCCGCCGCCGGCGCGTCGGCGTCGTCGTGGCGGCGATGGCGGCGCTCTACCTCTACACGGGCCTCACCCTGGTCTCGGCGCTCCTCCCCCGAGGTGGTCGTCCGGTGACGATCGGCGCCAAGGGGTTCACCGAACAGTACATCCTGGCCCATCTGCTGGGTCAGTGGGTCGAGCGCGAGACCGGCCGGCTCACCACCCAGATGCAATCACTCGGGTCGATGGTGGCGTTCGATGCGCTGGCGGCCGGCGACATCGACGTCTACGTCGATTATTCCGGCACGCTGTGGGCCAACCAAATGGGGCGCGAGACGGTCGGGATGGACCGGGCCACGGTCCTCGCCGAGGTGGGCGCCTTCCTCGCCGCCAGGTACGGCATCCAGGTGGCGGCCACGCTCGGGTTCGAGAACGCGTACGCCATCGCGATGCGCGCACGGGACGCCGAGCTGATGCGGCTGACCCGCATCAGCGACCTCGCCCCGCTGGCGCGGGGACTGTCGATGGGCGGCGACTACGAGTTCTTCTCCCGTCCCGAGTGGACCGCTATCCGCGACACCTACGGATTGGCGTTCAAGGAGCAGCGCACCATGGACCCGGCACTGATGTATCAGGCGGTGGCCGAGGGGGCGGTCGACCTGATCAGCGCTTTCACGACCGACGGCCGGATCAGCGCCTACGACCTGCGGGTGCTGGAGGACGACCGCGCGGCGATTCCGCCGTATGATGCCCTCATCCTGGTCAGCGCCAGGCTCGCCCGTGAGTGGCCGGACGTGCTGGCGGCACTGACCCGGCTGGAGGGCTCGGTCGACGTCGACGCGATGCGGCGGATGAACCTGGCAGTCGACGAGCACGGCGCCGCCCCGAGCACAGTGGCGGCCGACTACCTGCGGCGTGTCCTGTCTCAGAGAATCGGCCCCTCTGTCCCGGAGCGCGACGCCCGGTCTGGCACGGCGCCGTAAGCATAGACCCGCGAACGAACAGGAGGACCTGCATGGGCATTCTCGAACTGCTTGGTGTGGGCGGGCGTGGCGGCTCGCGGGCACACCGGGCGACGACCGGTCAGGGTGACACCGACACCGTCAGGCGGATCGTGGCCGAGCTCGAAGCGCTCGACCCGGCCCGCGCGCGGTTTCTCGCCGCCTTCGCCTATGTGTTGAGCCGGATCGCCCATGCCGACTCACACATCAGCGAGGACGAGACCGAGAAGATGCGCGAGATCGTCCAGACACTGGGTCACCTCCCCGCCGCGCAGGCGGTACTGGTCGTCGAGATCGCCAAGGGCCAGGCCACGTTGTTCGGCGGAACGGAGAACTATCTGGTGACACGCGAGTTTCGGGAGATCGCGACCACCGAGCAGCGTCTCGAGCTGTTCGACTGCCTCTTCGCCGTAGCGGCGGCGGACGGCGCGATCAGCGCCGTCGAGGAGTCACAGGCGGGTCAGATCGCCAAGGAGCTCGGCTTTACGCAACCGGAGTACGCCTCGGCGCTGGCGGCCTATGCCGAGCATCGGACAGTGCTTCGGTCGCTGCGCGCGAAGCGGAAGGAGCACGAGTAACGGACTGGCCCACGATCATGCCCAGGACGCTGACCACCCCGGCGACGCCCGCCACAGTGGTGAAGACCTCGCAGGAGGAGTCTGGATCTGCGCCTCCCCGTATAATGGAAATCCTCTTCGAGGGTTCAGGTAGTGTCAGTGGAGGCCGTCACCCACGTCGCAGCCAACAAAAGCGAACCCGGTCGCGGGCCGGGTGCTCGGTATCTGCTGACCTTCGCTAGTCTGATCGTCGTCATCGCCGGGGTGCGGGCGGCCGACGCGATCATCATTCCGATTCTGCTGGCGGTGTTCATCGCCGTCCTCAGCCTGCCGCTTCTCCACGGACTTCAGCGATGTGGGCTGCCCAGGGTTCTGGCGGTCGTGGCGACTGTGCTCGCCGACATCGCGATTCTCTCCGCGGTCGGGTTTCTGGTCGTGCGGTCGGTCGACGAGTTCACCGGACAGCTGCCTGGCTACCAGGCGAATCTGGAACAGGCCACGAGCTCGGTTGTGCAGTGGATCAGCGAGCGCGGTGTGCCGATCGAGGCCGGTGACTTTCTGGATGCGGAGCGCGTCGTCGGCCTCGTCGGTGGGGCGGTGACGCGGGTCGCCGCGGTGCTCCAGAACGCGCTGCTCGTGATCCTGATCACCGTCTTCATCCTCTTCGAAGCAACCGCTCTGCCGGAGAAGCTGCGCCTGGCCTTTGGGGAGGGGGGCGGTCGCTTCGATCGCTGGACCCGGACAGCGAAAGACGTGCAGCACTACCTGGGGATCAAGACGGTCGTTGGCGTCGTCAAGGGAGTTCTGACCGGCTTGCTGGTGGCGTTCTTCGACATCGATTTCCCGATCTTCTGGGCCCTCTCCGCCTTCTTCTTGCACTACATCCCCAGCATCGGCTCGTTCGTCGCGGCCATTCCGCCAGTGCTCATCGCTCTGGTCCAGTTCGGGCCGGGCACCGCCGCCGGCGTGGCGCTCGGCTATCTCGTCATCGACACTGTCCTGGGCAATATGGTCGAGCCGACGCTGATGGGCAGGCGCTTCGGGCTCTCGGTGCTCGTGGTGTTCATGTCGTTGGTGTTCTGGGGATGGGTGTGGGGCCCGGTAGGCATGCTCCTGTCGGTCCCGCTGACCATCATCGTCAAGATCATTCTCGAGCACACTGAAGACCTGCGCTGGCTGGCGATCCTGCTCGGCACCGGTCAGGGTGGCGCCGCGATCCCCGAACGCGAGACGGAGCTTGGCGCGAAACCCGGCCGCTTCGAACAGGATGACGATGACGGCCAGGAACACCAGGACGCTGTTTGACAACAGGCCGGCTTCTCCTGCGTCCTGTCTTCTTGGAGCACTCGCCCTAGACCGCGTCGAACGCCGTGACCGCAAAGCGGGCGTCGGCGTCCACCCACTGGTCGCGTCGGGCGAAGCCGGCCGCGGCCGCCAGCGCCGCGATCTCCTCCGTTTCGTACTTATACGAGCTCTCGGTCCAGATCGACTCCCCCGCCGCGAACCGCACCCGGCAGTCGGCCCCCGGAATCGAGACGGTCTGCGCGCACAAGCTCTCGAGGTGCATCTCGACCCGTGACGCCGTCGCGTTCCAGACCGCGCGGTGCGCGAACTGATCGAGGTCGAAGTCGGCGCCCAGCTCCCGGTTGAGCCGCCCCAGCAGGTTCTTGTTGAAGGCGGCGGTGACCCCGAGCGGGTCATCGTAGGCGAGCACCAGCTCCGCTTCAGGCTTCACGAGGTCGGCGCCGAGCACCAACCGATCTTCAGCCCGTAGCGCCGACCGGAGGGTGCCCAGGAACGTCCGGGCCGCCGACGGGTCGAGGTTGCCGATGTTCGAGCCGAGGAACGCCACCATGATCGTGTCGTCGCCCGATCGCCCGTCCGTGACACGTCGGAGCCCGTCTTCATAGGTCGTCTGGTGCCCGGTGACCCCCAGACCCGGGAACCGCCCCAGCGTCCGTGTCGCGAGGTCGAGCGCGGTAGCCGACACATCGACAAGCGCCACCCGGAGGTCGGGGAGGACCCGCACGAGCGGCTCGATCAACAGCGCCAGCTTCTCGCCGTTCCCCCCGCCGAGCTCGACCAGCGTGACCGGCGATGCCAGACCGGCGCCGATCGCGGCCGCGTGTGCGGCGAGCAGCCGTCGCTCGGCGCGGGTGATGCGGTACTCCGGCAACTCGCAGATCGCCTCGAAGAGCTGCGAGCCGAGCGTGTCATACAGATACCGGGGCTCGAGCTGCTTCGGGCTCCGGCTCAGACCCCGCCGGACGTCTTCGGCGAGATGGTGACGCCCTGTCAGGGCGGTCCCGCTCGCCGGCTCCCTCGAGTGTCCCAAATCAGACCTTTGCGAGCGTGTGCCTGGCGGGGCATCCGGCCTGGCGTCGTTGCTCCTCGGTCGAACGCTGCCGGTATGCTCCCTCGTCGCGCCTGGCCAGCCGGACGCCTCGACGCCCCACAATGGGAACGTGTTCTTGCGCGGACCCTAAAGGCCGAGATCGTGACGTTCGAAGCAAGTTTTCTTCGGCCGCCGGAGAGGTCTAGCTCCCGCGTAGCAGGGCTCTGAGAAAAGCTTCTGGCAGGGAGGCGGCGCTCCGTTTTGCTTGTCGGTTCGAGCCGCAGCTACACTCCCGGGCCGAGCCGGGTCTCACCGTCCACACACGAAACACTAACACAGGCGCCGGGGTCAGGCAGACGGACCACCCCGTCGCGGTGTGGTAGCCTCAGGTGGTCGTCTCGGAGTCATGGCGGGTCGAGCCTTCCCCGACGTCTCGTGTAGACACGAAAGGCCTTGCGAGAGTGGCGGAACTGGCAGACGCGCCGGATTTAGGATCCGGTGGCCGAGAGGCCGTGGGGGTTCAAATCCCCCCTTTCGCACCAGGGTGGAGCGTCTGTCGCCGGACTCGCTGGTAAGGCGCGCACGTGCGCGCCACGCGGGCGCGGAGCGGGGCCCGGGGGTCCCCGCGAGCGACCGCGTGGGGTGTGGGGCGACGCCCCACGGAAAAATGCCAGGCCGTGGGGGTTCAAATCCCCCCTTTCGCACCACGTCTGCCGCATGGTGACGTCAAGCAATCTTCCCTGAGGTCGATATTCATCTATGAAGGCGGCGATCATCGAGCTGACCGAGACACGCCGGCGTCTCGACGTGGAAATCCCTGCTCCGGACGTCGACGCCGCAATCGGTCGGTTCGCCGAGCAGTATCGCCGGCGGGCCAAGGTGCCGGGGTTCCGGCCGGGCAAGGTGCCGGTCCACATCGCGCGGCAGCGGTTCAAGGACGACATCTTGCACGACGCGGCCCGCGACCTCGTGCCACCGGCCGTGGACGAGGCCCTGCGGGAACAGGCGGTGACACCGATCGACACGCCGGACGTCCAGGAGGTGTCGATCGACGACGGACAGCCACTGACATTCCACGCGCTGTTCGAGGTCATGCCGTCGATCGAGGGACTGGACTATGACGCGCTGACGTTGCGACGGACACACGTGGCGCCGGATGCGGACGCCATCGACCGCGCGATCGAAGAGCTCCGCCGGCGCGCGAGTCGGCTCGAGCCGGTCACCGACCGGGGTGTCGACACGGGTGACACCGTGACCCTGGACCTGACGCGCCGGGTTGTGCGCAACCTGGAGGGCGGCCCGGCCAGCCCCTCGGAGGACCGGCATGAGAACGTGCCGATCGAGCTGGGTGCGGCCGCCAATCCACCGGGGTTCGATGCCGAGCTGACCGGGCTGCAAGTTGGCGAGTCCAAGGCCTTCGAGCTGTCGTATGCGGCGGACCACGAGGAGACCGAGCTCGCCGGCACGCGCGTGTCGTACGAGGTGGTCGCGAAGGCAATCCACCGCCGGCTGCTCCCTGATCTCGACGACGAGTTCGCGCGGTCGGTGGGCGAGTTCGACACGCTGGAGGCGCTGAAGACACGGATCGCGAGCGACCTGCAGCGCGACGCGGCGGCGGAGGCGACCCGCGGGGTGCGTCACGACCTGATGACCCAGCTCGCCGCCCGCGTGACGGTGCACGTGCCCGAGACGCTGGTCGACCGCGAGATCGAACGGCGGCTCGAACAGGTCGCGACCCGGCTGGCCCAGCAGCGGGTCGACCTTCGGAGGGTCACGATCGACTGGGACGCGCTACGGGACGAGCAGCGGGCGCCGGCGCTCGAGATGGTGCGCGGGTCGATGGTGCTCGACGAGGTGGCCCGGCGCGAGTCGCTGACGATCAGCGACGACGACGTCGAGCAGGAGCTGACCCGCTACGCCGAACGGCTGGCGCGGACGCCGGCGGCGGTGCGGGCACAACTGGAGAAGGACGGTGGCATGACCAGGCTGTCGGAGGGTCTGCGGCGGGAGAAGGCAATTGACTTCCTCTTGTCGCGTGCTACGATCGTGACCGCGTGAGGGCGTTCCTCTCGGTCGTCGGTCTCCCACTTACAGTCTGTAGCACAGTGACACGAACTCCGGCTTCGCGCTGACGCCGCTTGACGAACATCCGACCATGTCTGAGGCACGCAACCAGTTGATCCCGATGGTGGTCGAGCAGACCAATCGTGGCGAGCGTGCCTACGATATCTACTCGCGGCTGCTGAAGGACAGCATCATCTTCATCGGCATGCCGATCGAGGACGCGATCGCGAACGTGGTCATCGCCCAGCTGCTGTTTCTCGAGGCCGAGGATCCCGACCGCGACATCGTGCTGTATATCAACAGCCCGGGTGGCTCCATCTCCGCCGGGCTGGCGATCTACGACACGATGCGGTTCATCAAACCGGACGTGCAGACCGTGTGCATCGGCCAGGCGGCATCGATGGCGGCGATGCTGCTGGCCGCTGGCACCCCCGGCAAGCGGTTCAGCCTCCCGAATTCCCGGATCGTCATCCATCAGCCGCTGATGAGCGGGCTGGCCGGGCAGGCGACCGATATCGACATCCACGCCCGCGAAATCATCCGGATGCGCACCCGACTGAACGAGATCCTCGTCGAGCACACCGGGCAGAAGCTCAAACGGATCGAGGACGACACCGAGCGCGACTACATCATGACAGCCGAGCAGAGTCGCGAATACGGTATTATTGATGAAGTGATCAGAAAACGCGCCTAGCTCGACATGTCCTCGGATCAAGCTGTGACATGTGAGGCAGCTGTGTGTGACCCTGGGAGATGTCGAGCCCCCGCGTAACGGGGCTCTGAGAAAGGCACCTGCTTGTGATGCTGCGGCGGTGCGCGTGTCGGCGGGTTGACGCGTAGCTTCGTCAGCAGGGGTGTGCCGCACCCGAGTGGGCGTCGTGTGACCATGAGCAAGAAAAGCGGCGAGCCAGAGATCCTCCGTTGCTCGTTTTGCAACAAGGATCAAAACGACGTTCGGAAGCTGATCGCCGGCCCGACCGTCTTTATCTGCGACGAGTGTGTCGAGGTCTGCAACGACATCATCGCGGACGATAACCGGTTCGAGAACCGGGGCGCACAGTCACCCCTGCCGGTACCCCAGGAGATCAAGAAGTTCCTCGACGAATACGTCATCGGCCAGGAGCAGACCAAGAAGAAGCTGTCGGTCGCCGTCTACAACCACTACAAGCGCGTCGAGATCCAGAAACAGTCGCGCAACCGGAACGACACCGAGCTCACCAAGTCGAACATCCTGCTGATTGGACCGACCGGCACCGGCAAGACCCTGCTCGCCCAGACGCTGGCCAAGCTGCTGTCGGTGCCGTTCACGATCGTCGACGCCACCACGCTGACCGAGGCCGGGTATGTCGGCGAGGACGTCGAGAACATCGTCCTCAAGCTGCTCCAGGCGGCGGGGGGCGACATCGAGAAGTGTCAGCAGGGCATCATTTACATCGACGAGATCGATAAGATCTGCCGCAAGGATGAGAACCCGTCCATCACCCGGGACGTCTCGGGCGAGGGCGTGCAGCAGGCGCTGCTGAAGATTCTCGAGGGCACCGTCGCCAACGTGCCACCCCAGGGCGGTCGCAAGCATCCGCACCAGGAGTTCTTCCAGGTCGACACCAGCAACGTGCTGTTTATCTGCGGCGGGGCATTCGTCGGGCTCGAGCAGACGATCCGGCGGCGGGCCGGACGCAAGCTGCTGGGGTTCGGCGCCGACATCAAGACGTCGCGCGAACGGGATCTCGGCGCGACGCTCGAAATGGTCGAGCCCGAAGACCTGATTCGCTATGGGCTGATTCCGGAGTTCGTCGGACGTCTGCCGGTCATCGGGGCGCTCCACGAGCTGGACAAGCCGGCGCTCGTGCAGATCCTCACGCAACCGCGCAACGCCATCACCCGCCAGTACGAGCGGCTGTTCGAGTACGAGAACGTGAAGCTCAGGTTTACCGACGACGCCCTCGACGCGATCGCCGAGTCGGCGCTCCACCGCAAGATCGGCGCGCGCGGGCTGCGTATGATCATCGAGGATCTGATGCTCGAGATCATGTATACCTTGCCCGGGCAAAAGAAGATCCGTGAGTGCGTGATCACGCGTGAAGTGGTGCAGTCCAAGGAACAACCGATCACCGTCATCGAAAAGACCGGGTAGTCACGAAGTCTGCCCAACTCCCTTATGGACGTCTACGAAACTCTCCCAATTGTTCCACTGCGCGATGTCGTCGTGTTTCCGCACATGATGATGCCGTTCGTCATCGGACGACCATCCTCGACACGGGCGCTCGAGCACGCGCTCACGAAAGACAAGCGGATCTTTCTCGCGGCACAGCAGGACGCCGCCACCGACGACCCACAACCGAAGGACATCTACACGATGGGCTGTATCGCCAACATCGTGCAGAGCCTGAAGCTGCCAGACGGCAACGTCAAGGTGCTGGTCGAGGGGCTCACCCGCGCCCGCGCGATTGAGTGGAAGGAAGACAAGGGGTTCTACCGTGTGGTGGCGAAGCTGCTCCCCAAGCAGGACGAGACCAGCGACGACGTTGCGAGCACGATGAGCCGCGTCGTGTCGTTGTTCGAGCAGTATGTGAAGCTGTCGAACAACCTGCACTACGACGCGATGATCGCTGCAGCGCGGGTCGACGACGCCAACAGGCTGGCCGACACGATTGCCGCACATCTCGTGGTCAGCGTGGAGGAGAAGCAGAACTTGCTCGAGATCATCTCACCGCTCGAGCGACTCGTCCGGATCGCCAGCCTGCTCGAGATCGAGGTGGACAAGCTGCAGGTCGACCGCGGGATCCAGTCTCGCGTGAAGAAGCAGATGGAGAAGGCCCAGAAGGAGTACTACCTCAACGAAAAGATGAAGGCGATCCAGAAAGAGCTGGGTCGCAAGGAGGACAAGGGCAACGAGCTCGATGAGCTGAAGAAGAAGATCGAGCAGGCGCGGATGCCGAAAGAGGCCGAGGAAAAGGCGAGCCAGGAGCTGAAGCGTCTCGAGGGTATGCCCCCGATGTCGGCCGAAGCGACGGTCTCGCGTAACTATCTCGACTGGCTGATTGCCGTGCCCTGGTACAAGCGGTCACGCGAGAGCCGAAATCTCAAGAAGGCCGAGCGGATCCTGCACGAGGACCACTACGGGCTGGACAAGGTCAAGGACCGGATTCTCGAATTCCTCGCGGTCCGCAAGCTGGTCCGCAAACCCAAGGGCACCATCCTGACGTTCACCGGCCCGCCCGGGGTCGGCAAGACCTCCCTGGCCAAGTCGATTGCGCGCGCGACCAACCGGAAGTTCGTGCGGCTGTCGGTCGGCGGGGTCCGTGACGAGGCGGAGGTCCGCGGTCACCGGCGCACCTACATCGGCGCGTTTCCCGGCCAGATCATCCAGATGATGAAGAAGGCCGGCACGGTGAATCCGGTGTTCCTCCTGGACGAGGTCGACAAGATGTCGATGGATTTCCGGGGAGACCCATCGGCGGCGCTGCTCGAGGTGCTCGACCCCGAACAGAACCACACGTTCCTCGACCACTACCTCGATGTCGAGTACGACCTCTCGAACGTCATGTTCATCTGCACGGCCAACGTGCTCCACACGGTGCCCCAGGCGCTGCGGGACCGCATGGAGGTGTTGCAGCTGGCCGGCTATACCGAGTTCGAGAAGACCGAGATCGCCAAGACCTTTCTCACACCCAAGGCGGTGAAGGCCAATGGGCTGACCGTCAAGAACATCCAGTTCAAGAACGAGGCGTTCGAGACGATCATCCAGCGTTACACGCGCGAGGCCGGGGTCCGCAATCTCGAGCGGGAGATCAACGCGATCTGTCGCAAGGTGGCCCGCAAGGTCGTGGACGAGGGCAAGCAGTTCTCGGATGAGATTACCGCCGGGCAGGTCACCGAGCATCTCGGGGTGCCGCGCTACCGCCCGACGATGCTGGAGGAGAAGAACGAGATCGGCATCGCCACCGGGCTGGCCTGGACCGAGGCCGGCGGCGAGCTGCTGTTCACCGAAGCGACGCTGATGCCTGGCAAGGGCCGGTTGACGCTGACCGGCCAGCTGGGTGACGTGATGCAGGAGTCGGCGAAGGCCGCGATGAGCTATGTCCGGTCCAGAGCCGAGGAGTTCGGCATCCAGAAGGACTTCCACCACCGCACGGACATCCATGTGCACATCCCCGAGGGCGCGATCCCGAAGGACGGGCCGTCGGCCGGCATCACGCTGGCAACCGCGCTGGTGTCCAACCTGGCCGGGGTGCCAACCCGCCGCGACGTGGCGATGACCGGTGAGATCACGCTCCGTGGCAAGGTGCTGCCGATCGGCGGTCTCAAGGAGAAGGTGCTGGCGGCGCACCGGGCCGGGGTGACCACGATCATCCTGCCGAAGGACAACGAGAAGGACCTGGCCGACATTCCGAAGGCGGTCCTCGACGTCCTCGAGCTGCATCTGGTCGAATCGATGGACGAGGTGCTGAAGATCGCGCTGGTCTCGCCGCTCACTGCGCTGCTCCCCTCCCAGGATCAGCCCGACTCGCAGATCTCAAGCTCAGACGACCAGGTCACGCACTAACCCGCCGTAGCCTTGGCGAAGGCGGATGAAAATCCAGACGGCTGAGTTCGTCACGACCGTCGGACTCGACAGCCGGCTACCGGTCGCGCATCTGCCGCAGATCGCGCTCGTCGGACGGTCCAATGTCGGAAAATCAACGCTGATCAACGCCTTGGCACGCCGGAAGATCGCCCGGGCCGGCGGCGCGCCAGGCACAACCCGGCTGCTCAACGTCTATCGCCTCCAGCTCGCCGGCCACCGGGGCAAGTTGCTGCTGATCGACCTGCCGGGCTATGGCTATGCTCGCGGCGGCTCGGCCGCCGACCGCGGGTTCGACCATCTGACGCAGCGTTTCTTCCACCCGGACCGGCATGAGACACCGGACCGACCCGGGCACTCCGGGCCGTCCGGGGCCATCCTGCTGGTCGACGCGCGGCATCCGGGGCTCGAGAGCGACCGCGACGCGCTGGCGTGGCTGAGTGCGCTGGATGTGCCACTGGTCGTGGCGGCCACGAAGATCGACAGGCTCAAACCGTCGGCTCGCCGCGCTGCCCTGCGCGCCCATGCCACGGCGCTCGGGCGGACCGTCCTGCCGATCTCGGCGAAGCTCGGGGACGGTCTACCCGCGTTCTGGACAGCCCTGCTCGAGCTCGCCGGCGCCTAGCAGTCCGCCGCTCTTCTGGCCTCAAGCGACGGGCGTCTGGCTGCAGGCGCTCCTACGGTGTTTCCCAGCGCGCGGGGGGGGGGCACGGTAGGCGGCCGCGGAGAGTCTGTCTGCTATAATGTAGCGTTGTCCGCCTGGAAAGGGAGTGCACCGTGAGGCAAGGGATTCACCCTGAGTATTTCGACGTCGACGTCCGCTGTGCCTGCGGCGCAACGTGGAACACGAGATCGACCAAGAAAGAGCTCCGACTCGAGATCTGCTCGAATTGTCACCCCTTCTTCACCGGCAAGCAGAAGCTGATCGACACCGAGGGTCGCGTCGAGCGATTCATGAAGAAATACGGCGCCCAGACGGTCGCCGGGCTCAAGGAACGCCAGAAGCGGCTGCGCGAGACCCCCACGTCAGCCCCGACCGTCTAGCGCTCGCGAGGCTACGCCTTGCGAACGCTAGCCGAGCTTTTCTCACAGCCCCGCGACGCGGGGGCTAGACTCCTCGAAACTCCGATCGAGACTTGACTCGATTGGCACGGTCAACATTGTTCAAGAAGTCTCGCGAGACTGCGCCGTTTTCGCTCGTCGGTGTGAGGCGCAGCGTCGCTCGCAGCCCACCACCGACCCGGTCTCCCTGGCCAGCCGTCGTTCCAGCCGCATGACACGTTTCTGCGCGTCGAGCCGGCGACATGCCGTGCGCTCCTCCGCGTATGCCCGTCGGGCGAACGTCAGCGCCCGCCCTGTGTCCCGCAGCCGGTGCTCGTGGTGCACGGCCTGGGCCCTGAGCGCCTCGCGCTCGACCAGCCCAGGTGTCCGCCCGAGGTCGAGTAGCTCTTGCCAGACCCGTGCCGCCTCGACGTGACGGCGCTGACGGCGTCGCGCTGACGCCACGCGGTACAGTGCCTGTGCCCGCACGTCCAGATCGCCTGGACGCCAGGACGACCCGCCGGCCCCAGACGTCGACGCGGCCGCTCGCTCGTAGCAACCGTGTGCGTCGGCCGGACGCCCGCCACACTCGTAGACCCGCCCCAGCCCCAAGCACTGGCGGGCATCGCCGGCCGCGTCCAGCCCGCCATCGACCAGCTCGCAGGCCAGCCCGGTCAGGACGGCCAGCGAGGCCAGGTCCAGACGATTGTGCGAGAGCACGCCCCGGAGCGGCGCCGGGTCGCCCGAACGGAGATAGTCGAAATAGCGTGACGGGATCTCGAACCCCGCCACATCGTCCTGTCGCCGCACCCCCAGCACCCGCGTCTCGAGCCCGCCCAGGCCACCCGTGTCCGGACCCCAGAGCCGCCGCGCCGGGTGGAGCAGATCCACATGCCGGAGCGCGGCCAGCGGTGAGTCGAGTCGGTGGTAGTGCCACCGCATCTCCATGAATGGCAGATCGAACGACTTGCCGTTGAACGTGACCAGCGTGTGCGCCCGCGCGACGGCAGCCGTCACCGCGGCCAGCAGACGACGCTCGCCGGCGAAGCTCGGCAGCACGAACTGCCACACATGGAAACGGGACCCCTCGAAGCAACCGAACCCGACCACAAAGGCCACCGTGCCAGCCCCTCCGCGCAGCCCGGTCGTCTCCAGGTCGAAGAACAGGAGCCCCACGGTCGGGTCCACGCCCGACCACGGCGCGTACAGGCCTGTGCCGCCGCACAGCACACGCAACCCTTCCGCGCTGATCGCGCGCGAGGCCCGACTCAGCCGGTCGCCATAGGGCACGTCATCAGCGAACCACCACCGCACGACGGGGCATGGACCGAGCGGAGCGTCCTCGAGACCGCCACCCAACCTGGTGGCGAGCGCTGCGAGATCGACCGACGTGGCGCGGGCCGGTGCAGCCGGCCCAGCTCGCGCGCGGCGCCCCCCACGCAACACCGCTCGCAACCGAGTCAGATCGGTCATGTCTAGACGGGGCTTCGCCCCGCACCTTGTTTGTGGGGCTCTGCCCCACACCCCGGCTCGTCGCTAGCAGGGGCCCAACGCCCTGCACCGCTCCTCGCAAGGCGCGCCGTGCGCGCCTTGGCCGTTGCCGACGGTCCACAACAAGTACAAGATTCTCGTTGCAGGTCCCATAGCGGCCTAGGCCGCCGCGTCCGCTGTGTCCGGCACGCCAATCGCCACGAGCAGCGCCAGCGCGACCGTCTTGGCGCGCGGCCCGGTCTGTCCGATCGGCCCAACACAGGCGGGACAGCCCGCCTCACACGGGCATCGCTCGATCAACGCACGCGTCTGCGCCAGCAACCGGTCATGCAGACCGAACAATGGCTCGCTGAACCCGATGCCCCCCGGGTAGTTGTCGTACAGGAAGATGGTCGGTTCCTCTTCGTGGGCCACCGCGGCGGGCCCGGACGCGTTCGGGTGGGCTGGTCGGCCCTCGTCCCCGTGAATCGCCAGACCGAGGTCGTGGCGGTCGCACATCAGCAGGAGCTGCGCGACCTGTCGCAGCGCGCACCCCAAACCAACAATCCCGTCACGTCGGTCGTCCCCGGCGAACGGCAGACTGTCGACGAGCACCGTGGGCAACGTCAGCCAGTACGCGGTCGTGTGCATCTCCTGCTCGGGCAGATCGAGCTCGCCGGACCCCACGTTCTCGTTCGTGTAGAACTTGATCTTCTTGAACCCGACCACCCGCGAGACGACATGCACCTCGCCATGTGTACCCGCACCACGCAGGTGGTCGAACTCCTCGAGCACCGTCACCTTCGTGTAGGTGATGGCCTCGGTGTAGTAGTCGCTGTCAACCGGTCGGACGTAGGCCTTACGCCGGTCGAAGTCCAGCCGGTCCACCTGATACTGTGCCCCCTCGACGAGGTAGATCGCCTGCGCGTAGAGCGTCGAGGTGGCGGCGCTGAAATCGACCTCGCCGATGATCGTGGTCTCGTCAGACACATCGACCACCACGAAGTTGTCGGAGGACACCGACCGAAGACTGACCGCGTCGGCCGGATACGACTCGTGCAGCCAGTGCCACCGGTTGTCGACCAGATCGACGAACCCCTCCTCACGCAGCAACCCCAACACCGCCTGGAGATCCTCCGACCCGAACTGCTCGTCCGGCGAAAACGGCAGCTCGAAGGCGGCGCACTTGATGTGGTCGAGTAGGATCTGGAGGTTGTCCGGGTTGATGAGCGCGTGCTCCGGCGAAGCCTCGAAGAAATACGCCGGATGCTGCACGATGAACTGGTCGATCGGCGCGCTGCTGGCCACCATGATCGCTGCCGACCGAGTGCTCCGGCGGCCGGCCCGGCCGGCCCGCTGCCACGTGGCCGCGATCGTGCCCGGATAGCCCGCCATGACACAGACATCGAGCGCACCGATGTCGACCCCCAGCTCGAGGGCATTGGTCGAGACGATCCCGGACACCGTGCCTGCACGCAACCCTCGCTCGATGTCCCGGCGTCGCAACGGCAGATACCCGCCACGGTAGCCACGTATCGCCTCCGAGCCGCCCGGGAACCGCCGGCAGGCCCGCTTGAGATAGGTCGTGAGGACCTCGGTGATCAACCGGCTCTGCGCGAACACGATGACCTGGAGACGACGTTTGAGGAACTCGACCGCTAGCCGACGGGTCTCGGCGACATACGACCGCCGGATCCCGAGCTGCGGGTTGACGACCGGCGGGTTGACCAACGCGAAGAACTTCTCGCCGCGCGGCGCACCATTGCGTTCGACCAGCGCGAACCGCTCGCCGGTGAGCCGTTCGGCCAGCTCCCGCGGGTTCGCGATGGTGGCCGACGAGCAGATGAAGACCGGCGCTGACCCGTAGTGCGCACACACGCGTCCCAGACGCCTGAGGATGTTGGCCAGATGGCTCCCAAAGACCCCCCGGTAGACATGAAGCTCGTCGATGACCACGTACCGCAGGTTCTCGAACAGCTTCGCCCATCGGGGATGGTGCGGCAGGATGCCCGCGTGCAGCATGTCCGGGTTGCTCAACACCAGATGCGCGCGTTCACGGACCGCGCGGCGCGCATCCTGCGGCGTGTCGCCGTCGTAGGTAAACGCGCCGATCGAGGTGTGCTGCTCCAACCGCTCGGTCAGCGTCAGCAGCTCGGCCAGCTGGTCCTGGGCCAGCGCCTTGGTCGGGAACAGATAGAGCGCGCGTGTCGCCGGATCGCGCAGGATGGCACTGAGCACCGGCGCGTTGTAGCAGAGGGTCTTGCCCGATGCGGTCGGCGTGATCGTGATGACGTGACGGCCCTCCAGCGCGTGGGCCATCGCCTCCGCCTGATGCACGTAGGGTCGAGCGATGCCCCCCGCGGCAAGCGCGGCACGGAGCCGGTCATCGACCGCGTCCGGGTAGTCGGCGAACTGCGCCGGCTCGGCGGGAAACCGGCGCCACGCGGTGACGACCGCCCCCGCGCGTGGTGTGGCGACGGGAGCGCCCGCCGCCCCGTCGACATCGGTTGCTCCGGCAGGGACGAGCCCCTCCAACGCCTCGAGCAGCGCGGCATTCCGCTGCCGGTGGGACAGGGCGGACAGCTTCGCCGAACCGGCCAGACCGAGTCGTGGTGCCCCACGCATGGTCGGTGATGGTAACAGGCGAACGAAAGACGATCAAGAGACGAATAAAAAACGTATCAGTCCAGAAGGCAGAAGTCAGAAGATCATCGGTGGGCTTTGCCGTCTTGAACCCCGTTCGTATGGTCTGACTCGAAGCACCGACCTGATCTGACGCCGGCGTCAGCCGTCCAGCTGCCTTCTGACTTCTGCCTTCTGACTCCTGGGATGCTTTCTAAAAGAGGGAGCGCGACTGGCCGCCATCCACGGTGATGCTGGCACCGCTGATCCAGCTGGCGCGCGACGACGCGAGGAACGCGACGACGTCCCCCACCTCCTCGGCACGGCCAAACCGGCCGAACGGGAGCTCGCGCTCGACGAATGCCGCCATCCCCTCCGGGTCCTCCGCCTGTCGCTTCGCCCAGGACCCGCCCGGAAACGCGATTGACCCCGGCGCCACGCTGTTCACGCGGATGTTGTCCTTCGCGAGCTGCCCGGCGAGCGATTTCGCGAGACTGATCTCCGCGGCTTTCACCGCGTTGTAGGTCATCCGGCCGCCAGACTCGCGGCCCCAGATCGAGGCGATCATGATGATGATGCCGCCGCCACGTGCGCGCATGGACGGCACTACGCGCCGCGAGGCACGGATCGCCGGAAACAGCGTGGCGTCGAGCGCCGCCTGCCATTCAGGGTCGGACGTCTCGAGCAGGTGGCCCCCACCCGCCGTCCCGACGTTGTTGACCAGGATGTCGATGCCGCCGTAGACGGCCACCGCCCGGTCGATGACGGTGTCGACCCCGGACGCGGTGTTCAGGTCCGCTTCGACACCGATCACCGCATCATCAGAGCCGGCCGCGGCCCGCAGCTCGGCGACCGCCGCCTCCAAGCGGTCGACGCCCCGCGCGCAGACGCATACGCGCGTGCCCTCGCCGACCAGGGCCCTGGCGGTGGCCAGCCCCAGTCCGCGGCTCGAGCCTGTGATGACGGCCACTTTGCCGTCGAGTCGGAGATCCATCGAGCTGTAGCCCCTCTCGATCGCTAGAGCTAGACGTCAGCAGTCAGCAGGCAGCAGATCAGGGGTCGGGCTCCGCCCTCTGCAACCGTGTCACGTTTGTCTCATTCGAGACGTCCATCTGAACTGATACCGGCGACAGCCAACCAGCTTCATTCTGACTTTTGACTCCTGACGTCTTGGGTCACGCCCTAGTTCGGCGCACCGCCGGTCAGATCGTTCAGACGCCAGTCGAAGTCGCGATAGCGCAGACGGAACGTGTTCCGCGCGAGAAACTCACGCTCGCTCGGAAACAACGCGGGCGAGATGAGGGCCACGAGCGCTCGTTCGATCGGACTGCGGCCGGTGCCGTCGGCTCCAGCCAGGGCAGCGAACTCCTTCGCCCGCCAGCCGAACACCGCGCTGACCACCACCTCGTCACCCGCCCGGTCAAGCGTGACTTGGTGCGGGGTGGTCGCGAAATCGGCCACCACCGCCTGCAGCTGCGCCTCGAGCCGGTCGCCGGTGAACGCTTCACTGCGCAGTCTGGGGCTCCCGACCGCCCCGCGCCCCAGCGCCAGATGGGCCCGCGGGTCGGCAAAGGCGGCGACCAGTTCGTCCTCGATCGCCTGGAGTGTCAGACGGCGTCCGGCGATCCGATGCTCCCGCCCCGAGAACACCCCGGGGATCTGCATGACGCTGTTTTCCGGAAACTCGGCCGACATACCCCGTATCGGGTAGTGATCGATGACGGTCCGCAGCACGAGGGCATTGTAGCCATTGAGCCAGTACGCCAGCCGGCGCGCCTCGGGCCAGGCGTCGAACCCAGCCGGCCGCTCGGCCAGCGACTCCACATGCCGGTCGATCGCGCGACGCTCCGCTCGGAGCGCCGCGTAGTAGACCAACCCGTCACGGACATACTGGTCGAGAATCTGGTCGAAGACGCGATCGGACCGTGGCTGCGCGCCGGCGGGGACCGGGGTCAGGCATCGGACGCCCATGACCAGCATCAGACCGAACCCCGCCCAGCGGAACACGACGCGACGACCGGACTGCGGACATGGCCTCACCGGACGAGACTCCTCCGAAGAGTGACCGCGTGACGTTCGAGGCGGAGGGGGACACGGCAGACACGGAGGAGACAGGAGGCGACACCTGAGGGCGCCGCGCGTCGACAAGAGCCCGGTGTGCTCTGCCCAGGATGTACCAGCGTCGAAAACTGGCCGTCAGCTGCCGTTGAGCGCCAGCGCTGACGAGCGACATCTGCGAAACAAAGAGCCGGATGGTTCGTGGACCGTCCGGCCCGTCCTGTTGCTCCTGCCTCCTGCCTCCTGTAGAGCACTGCCCTCTACGCGCATCCGCTCGTGTTGCCGCAGTTGCCACACTTGTAGCAACTGCCATTGCGGATCATGATCGCACCGCAGATCGAGCAGGGCGGCGCATCCTGGTCGTTCTGGATCGCGAACGCCGCTCCCAGATCCCCCGTGCCCTCATCCGCGAACGCCCCGGGTACCCCGTCGGTACCGGCGCCCGCGGCCAACGCATTCAACTCGCGCTGCTCTCCCGCCGGCCGGGCATCGGCCCGCACGTTCACCCCGGCGTGATACTGCGCCTCCGGCGAGAGGAACTTCGTCGCCATCCACCGGAAGATGTAGTCGACGATCGACTTGGCCATCCGCACGTTCGGGTTCTTGGTGATGCCGGCCGGCTCGAACCGCACGTGGCTGAACTTGTCGACGAGCACCTGCAGTGGCACGCCGTATTGCAGCGCGTAGGACACTGCCTGGGCGAACGCGTCGGCGAACCCGGAGATGGTCGAGCCCTCTTTCGCCATGACCAGGAAGATCTCACCCGGCGTGCCGTTCTCGTACAGTCCGACCGTGATGTAGCCTTCGTGCCCGGCGATGTCGAACTTGTGGGTAATCGCCTGACGCTCGTCCGGCAGCCGGTGGCGCACCGGTTGCGGAGTGGCGGGCGTCCGTGTGGTCGACGCGTGCGGGGTGCGCGACGTGTTCAGCGGCTGGGTACGCTTGCTCCCGTCCCGATAGATCGACACCGCCTTGGTACCGAGCCTCCAGGCGTCGATGTACGCCTGCTGGATGTCCTCGACCGTCGCGTCGGTCGGCACATTGATCGTCTTCGAGATGGCGCCCGAGATGAACGGCTGGGTCGCGCCGATCATCTTGATGTGCCCCATGAAGTGGATCGACCGGGACCCGCGCGCCGGCTTGAAGGCGCAGTCGAACACCGCGAGATGCTTCGGGTCGAGGTGCGGCGCCCCTTCGATCGTCTCGTGCGCGTCGATATACGCGACGATTGCGTCGATCTGCGCCTGCGCGTAGCCGAGGTGGCGCAGCGCCATCGGCACGGTGTTGTTCACGATCTTCATGAGACCGCCACCAACCAGCTTCTTGTATTTGACGAGCGCGATGTCCGGCTCGACCCCGGTCGTGTCGCAATCCATCATGAACCCGATGGTCCCGGTCGGCGCCAACACCGTCGCCTGCGCGTTGCGATAGCCGAACGTCTCGCCCAACTCGACCGCGTCGTCCCAGGACTGGCTCGCCGCCGCAAACAGCGTCTCGGGCACGTGGGCGGTGTTGATCCCCTTCAAGGCATCGCGGTGCTTACCCATGACCCGCAGGAACGGCTGCCGGTTGGCGGCATGGCCGGTAAACGGTCCGCCGTGATCCCGCGCGATCCGCGCCGACTGGGCATACGCCTCGCCGGTCATGAGCGCCGTCAGCGCTGCGGCCCAATCCCGTCCCTCGTCGCTGTCATACGGGAGCCCCCGCGACATCAGCAGCGCCCCGAGGTTGGCATAGCCCAGACCGAGCGGCCGGTAGGCGTGGCTGTTGCGCTCGATCGCCTCGGTCGGATAGCTCGCGTTGTCGACCATGATCTCCTGGGCGGTGATCATCGTGCGCACACCGGCCGCGAACGCCTTGGCGTCGAATCCGCTCTCCTCGTCATCGTTCAAGAACTTCATCAGGTTGAGAGACGACAGGTTGCAGGCCGAGTCGTCGAGGAACATGTATTCGGCGCAGGGATTCGACGCACGGATCCGGCCGGTGTTCGGGCAGGTATGCCAGTCGTTGATGGTCGTGTCGAACTGCATCCCGGGGTCGCCGCACACATGGGTGCCCTCGGCGATCTGACGCATGAGATCGCGCGCCTTGAGTGTGTCGATCACGCGGTCATCAGTGACTGCCCGGGTCTGCCACTCGCCGTCGTCGAGCACGGCCCGCATGAAATCGTCCGACACGCGGACGCTGTTGTTCGAGTTCTGGAAGAACACGGACGCGTAGGCAGTGCCGTTGAACGACCCGTCGTAGCCCGCGTCGATCAGCGCCCACGCCTTCCGCTCCTCGTCGACCTTGCAGTTGATGAAGTCGAGGATGTCCGGATGGTCGACGTTGAGCACGACCATTTTCGCCGCCCGGCGGGTCTTGCCACCGGATTTGATGACCCCGGCGAACGCGTCGTAGCCCTTCATGAAGGACACCGGACCCGACGCGGTGCCGCCGCCGCTGAGCAGCTCGCGCGACGACCGGATCGACGACAGGTTGGTCCCGGTGCCGGACCCAAACTTGAAGAGCATCCCCTCGGTCCTGGCCAGGGTCAGGATCGAGTCCATCGTGTCCTCGACCGAGTTGATGAAGCAGGCCGAGCACTGCGGGGCCTTCTCGAACCCGCAGTTGAACCAGACCGGGCTGTTGAAGGCCGCCTTCTGGAAGACGAGCAGATGCTTGAGGTCGTCACTGAACGCTTGTAGATCGTCCTCGCTCGCGAAGTAGCGCTGGGTCCGCGCCCACTCCGTGAGCGTGTCGACCACGCGCCCGATGAGCTGCTTGACGCTCCGCTCGCGGGTCGGCGACTCCATCGGCCCGCGGAAGTACTTGGACACGACGATGTTCGTCGCCTGTTGCGACCAGAAGGAGGGGATCTCGACGTCACGCTGCTCGAAGACGACCTCACCCTGCTCGCTGCCGATCAGCGCCACTCGTGATTCCCACTCAATCTCGTCGAACGGGTCCGATCCTTCGCGAGAAAAGAACCGAGGAAACTCCAGACCGGGCTGCGCAGCCACCGGGGTGCTCAGGTTCACCTGCGGGTCGATAGCCTCTGTTTCACGAGCAGCACCTCTCGGCATTTTGCAACTCCTTCCGACCAAGAACACGGGAACCCCCACGACTGTCGTCGGACGCCCCGGCCGCCTACTATGGAGCCAGATGTCAGGTTTGTCAAGAACTACCCACAAGATATGGTGTAGGACCTTGGATCAATCACAAGATATTGTACATATGGCCCAAATCCAACCGACTCGCTCTATGATACAGTCCGAGCATGTCCGTCGAGCCGTCGCGAGCCGGCCTCGAACCCGACGTGAGTGGGCCGGTCCTCGAGGCACCCGGGACCGCAGCGCCCGTCCGGACACCGCTCCGCGACCGGCTCGTGGCGATCGCGGAAGTTACGCTCTGTTCCGGATTCCCGACACAGCTGGGACTCATCGTGCTCTTCACCCTCGTCGGGGTCGCCCCGGTGACTGCCGCCGGACAACTGTCGCTGTCGTATGTTGTCGTGCTCCTGCTGGCCGACGCCGCGCTGGTCCTGCTGCTGGTGTGGCTGCTGCTGCGGGCCCACGCTGAGCGCCCCGTCGCCGCTTTCGTCGGTACGCGAAGGTTCGGGGGCGAAGTGCTGTTGGGCATCGGGCTGGTGCCGGCGGCGCTCCTCATTGTCGCCGTCTCCTTCGGCATCATGGTGCACGTCGCCCCCTGGCTGCACAACGTCCCGGAGAACCCACTAGAGGCGTTGATCCGGTCGCCCGCGGACGCCGTCTGGTTCGGTGTGGTGGCGGTGGTGGCCGGCGGTCTCAAGGAAGAAGTGCAACGCGCCTTCATCCTGCGGCGATTCGAGCAGCATCTCGGTGGGGGCGTCGCCGGGCTCGTCGTCTTCAGCGTGGCGTTCGGTCTGGGGCACCTGGTCCAGGGCTGGGACGCCGTGGTCGCGACCGGTCTGCTGGGCGCCTTCTGGGGCATCGTCTATCTCACACGGCGCAGCGTCGTCGCCCCGATCGTCTGCCACGCGATCTTCAATCTGACCGAGATCCTGATCGCCTACCGCGGGAACGCGGGGTAGCGAACTCCCCGAGAAGGCAGGAGGCAGGAGATCACCGGTTGGCTGCGCCGTCTTCAACAGTATCGAGTCGGTCTGATTCGAGACGTCCGGCTGACCTGATGCTGGCGAGAGCCCTCCGGATGCCTCCTGTCTCCTGCCTCCATTCCTGCTTCACGGTGTCACCCGGACCACGTCTCCGCGCGCTGTCAACCGCGCGATCCAGTCGTCGATCAGTTCCTGACGCAACACCTCCGACAGACGCCGGCGCGCCGCGTCGCGCGCCGCGTCGAACGACTGCGGCACGCCGCCGGACCGAAATTCGACGGCATGCTCCCTGAAGTAGGCGGCCACCTCGTCCTCGGTCGGCGGGCGCGCTGAGGGAAACCGCCCGGCCAGATATCGCTCGATCCGCAGGTCGTCCCGCAGCACGTGTCTGAGGTCGTCGACCGCGAACCCAACGATCGCCAGCAGGGCCTCGAACGCCTCCGGTCCACCAACACGCGCGACAAGCTCCGCCAGGCGCGCATCCACCTCGACGGGCGGCGGTTCCGCCACCATATAGCGAGCCACCTCTTCCAGCATCAGCTGACGCTCGATCAACACGGTCAGGACCGCCTGTGTGGGGTCGGTCGCGTCGGGCGGCTCGATGAGCCGCAGGTCCAGGAAGGCCCTGACGTCCGACAGCATGATGACCTGTCCCTCGACGACCGCCAGGACGCGGTCGATGAGATCTCCGGGACCCGGGGTCTGCCGGTTGGCGAGACATCTGCCACTGGCGACATCGTCATCCTTGCAACACGTTCTTGGTAGCCTCGGGAAGATGGCGAGCCCCCGCGTAGCGGGGCTATAAGCAAAACTGCTGCTCGTGAGGCTGCACTGCGTGGCGCTCGTCGGTTCGAGGCGCAGCGTGGCGCCCAGCACGGCGCAGAGGAGCGCCAGCCGAACCAGTCGTCTCACAGCCATCGGTCCAACACGCTCACGGTATCCCCTTGACCGGGGCCGTCCTTCGACACGAGCACGCGCGTACGCTGCTCAGGATGAGCGGGTCTTGAGATCTCGGCTCAAAATGCTTGGCCGATGCTGACGTGCAGCGCGGTGAGGCGCTCCCGCTCGCCCGCGAACTCCCGCCGGTCCATCTTGAAGCCGAGGTCGACGCGGATCGGACCGACCGGGGAACGATAGCGGATTCCGAATCCGGCGCTGCCCCGGATGCGGCCCAACCTGATGTTGCTGACACGGTCGAAGACGTTGCCCGCATCGAGGAAGCCGACCACCTGCAGCGCCCTGGTCACCGGCACCCGCAGCTCGGAGTTCAGCACGATCAGGGCATTGCCACCGGTCGGAAACCCGTTCTCATCAATCGTCGGGTCGTCACCGAGCCGATCGAGCGCGAAGCCGCGAACGGTCGTGTCGCCTCCGGCGAAGAACCGCTCGCTGGCCGGCAGGCCCCCAACCTCGTCCTCGAGCTGCACAAGGACACCCTCGTCATTGAGCACGAAGACGGGAATCGAGGGAAAGGACAAAGGCAAGGTCAGCTTGAACCCTCGGGCCAAACCAAGACGCGCACCGGCCGCGAACACCAGATCGGCCGGGAGCTGGCGATAGAGGAACCCCTGGAAGGTCGTCTTGGCGAACCCGACCTCCGACCCGATGACTCGTAAGGCAACCTCGCCGTCTACCCCCACCAGGGACCCACTGGTCGGGTCGAGCGGGTCGTCCCGCGTGTCCCGAACCAGACCACTCGAGAAGCTCGACAGCGTCACCGTTGGAAACAGCCGGTCGACCAGCGGCACATCCTCGGGCTGCAGCTGTGCGTTGGTCACGCGATTCTGCCCATAGGTGTAGCCGACGCTGCCGGACATCGTGAGACCGATCGCGCGTCGGAGCTCGGCGTTGACACCGCGAGTGAACAGATCGAAGCTCGGGCGGATCGCCTGCTCGATGAACCCTGACACGAACAGATCGCTCGATTGCCCGAACGCCCGCGGTTCGCGGTAGTTCAGCAGGACCCGGTACTCGTTGAACCCGAGACTGGACTGCGGCACCTCGGCATCCGCGTCGTCGGTGCGACGGACGCTGACCCGGGTGAACAGATCGATCGAGCGGTTCTTGCCCCACAGGTTCCGCCGCCCGACCTCGAAGAAGCCGCGTGGCGCGAGCTCCAGTTGCGCGCGGGCCGCGCCGCCCTCGGTCGCACGCAGCCGTTGACTCAGCTCCAGCCCACCACCGTAGCCCACGCGGGTCGCCGGCGCCTCTTCGACCACGATCACCACGTCGCGCCGGTTGCCGCCGCCGTGACTGAACTGGCGAAGTTCAATTCGCCGGAACAATCCGAGCGCGGTCAGCCGGCGGCGAGTCTCGTCTACCTCGTCCCGTCCCAACGGCTCACCTGGGCGCAACGCCAGCTCCGCCCGGATGGTGGATGCCGCGATCTGGCGGTTGCCGACGACCAGCACGTGGTCCACCACCACCTGGGGGCCTTCGCGGACGACGAAGGTCAGGTCGGCGGTTGTACCGCTGTCGTCGAACCGCGGGACGTCGTCGACCTGCACCGTCTCGTATCCGTCGTTGAGATAGTGCACGCGCACCGCGTCGCGGTCGATGGCCACCCGCGGCGCGTAGTAGGGCGTCCCTGTCACCGAGTCGATCAGCGCCTCGAGCTCGGCCGCGCTGAACGCGGTGTTGCCCTCGAAGACCACGTCACCGACGTGCGTCCGCGGCCCCTCGATGATCTCGACCGCGTAGCTGACCGGGATGATCTCCGCGGAGTCGCCTCCGGCCGGGGTCTCGTGCTCGTCGGGCACCGGCCTGACCTGGATGCCCCGAAACCCCTCCTGCTCGTACCGCGTCCGCACGGCGGCGACACCCGCCTCGACGTCCGCCATCACCAGTGGGGTGTTGGACACCACTCCGAACAGCTCGCGCAGCTCTGTGTCCGGCAGCGTCCGGTTCCCATCGAACCGCACGCTGACCACCCGGAACCGGGGGCCGCGGTCCACGGTGAAGACAATCGAGAGCAGGCCGATCTCGACCAGCCGGCGATGCGTGACTCGGGCGTCCCGATACCCGAGCCTCCGCAAACGCGTTTCGATACGCAGGCTGGAATCCTCCAGCAGGTCCTCGTCGACCGAGCCTTCCCGCGCGACGGGGACCAGCTCGGCCAGACGCACCTCCGGCACCGGGTCCGATTCCATGGCCACCTGGGGGCCGCCGTCGACCGAAAACAGGATCGTCACCGGTGAGCCGGTCTGGACGTCGACCACCATGTCCACGGTTCGACCATCCGGACTCGGCGTCACGTCATGGGTGAAACGGGCCTCGTAGTACCGGCGTCCCCGCACGTCGGCCTCATACTCGGCAAGCCGGGTCTCGACCTCGACCGGGTCGTAGACCGCCCCGACTGCGAGTCCGAGCCGCGCGAGCACGCCCTCCCGGCCGTCGTCCGGCATCCCCCGCAGGTCGATCCGGCTGATGCGCGCCGCCGGTCCCTGATCGATCTCGAACACGAGCCGGCTGCCCACCGGCCCAGTCGGCGGCGTGATGCGCACCGCGAACCGGCCCGACGCCCAATACAGCTCCTCGAGCCGAGTGACGGCGGCGGAGACCTGGTCGGTCCGCACCCCGCGCTCGAACTGGCGGGTAATCAGATCGAGCAGCTCCTCCCGGGAACGACCGAGCGAGCCGCGCACCTCGATATCGACCGCCGCTTGCAACGGGATGAGGTCGTAGCGCAGCACGACCCCACGTGGGTCCTCGGTGGCGCTGACCCGCACGTCGGCGAACTCACCCAGACTGAACAGGTGGGTCACGCTCTCGCGGACCTGTCGTATCGACAGCGGCTGGCCGGGCCGGGTCTCGATCAGGTCCAGGGTCGAGCGGTCCTGAGTCGGCTGGCCGTCCCGGTACACCTGTACCGCCACCACCGCCTTGCCAATGAGATCGGCGATCTCGGCGGCTCGGGTCGGCGACGCGGCGAGCAGCAGTACCGCGACCACCGCACCCCGACACCTCGCTCGGCTCAAAAGGCGTGCCTCACCCGAAAGTCGAGGGCGTACGTGCGGTCTTCGTTCTGCGACAGAATCCAGGACAGGCGGTCGCTCTGGTCGTACTCGAGGACCACGATGAGATCGCTGTTGGCGCCGCTCAGGGCGCGTGACAGGGTCAGATGCGCCCGATCCGAGATCCGCTTGCCGATGAGCACTCGAGCCGTGGGGTTGAGCTGCGCCGACTGCTGCGAGGACGGGTCACCGAACGACGGCGTGATCTGGAAGGTATCCACCCCGAACGACTCCTCGACCACGCGTCCCACGCCGGACGACAGCGCGCTCGTGAGCTGTCCGGCCGCGCACGCCTGCAACCGCTGTTGCTGGGCCAGCTCGGGGGCGCGCGCCGCCCGGAGATCGGCGCCCTGCGGGTCGCGGATGTCCCCACACAGCAGGGACACGATGTCGACCTCGGGCAGCGGCGGGTCCGAGGTCAAGGTGAGCACCAGTCGGTCGAGCGTGCCGGTCGCCTGCACCGCCACACGATACGTCTGCCCCGGCACACGCACGTCGGTCTCGAGCTCGACATTGACGAACGGCTCGATCCGGGTCGGGTTGGCGAACCCGATCGTTCCGTAATTCACACGATACCGGTTGCCCAGGAAGAACGTCTCGCCGCGGTCGATCTCGGCGGTGCCGAACAGCAGCGGCCGGTCGTAGGTGCCCTGCAGAGTGAGCTCGGCGCTCCCCACGATGCGGGTCGTGTTGTTCCGTATCTGGAGACTGGACGGGGCCACGATCTGGATGTCGAACTCCAACGGCAGCCCCGGTTCCTCCGGAGCCGACACCACCAGCGTGTCGTCCACGCCGCCACCACCGAACAACCCGCCGCCCAGCTCCAACCCGTCGAGCAGGACCGCCTCGCGAACGGTGACGGTGCCGGCCAGCACCGGCGCGCTGGCGTCGCCGCGCAGCTCCAGGTCGGTGTCGATGATCGACCGGACTCCTTCCGGGTATCGTAGCTGCACGCCCTGCCCGGTCACCGTGATCGCCAGCTCTCCCGGCGTGAACCCGTTCAGGCCGACACGTCCGCCGATCCGGACCGGTCCCCCACCCACCATCGCCGGCACATCGTCGAACCGGATGACGCCCGGCTCGAAGATGATCCGCCCGTTGATCGCCTCGAGCCCGTGCGGCAGCGAGATGTGACGGATCCGACCATCGGACACCGTGGCCTGGCCGGTCAGCACCGGCTGACGGACCGACCCGGTCACCTCGGCCCGTATGACGGCGTCGCCTGATCCGCGGAGGTCCTGGAAGAAGCTCTGGAGTATCCCGAAATTGGCGTCGCCGTCCACCCCCAGCGAGATCTCCTCGGTCTCGAGATCGACCGACCCGGACAACTCGAGCGCCGTGCCCTCACCCGCCAATCGCCACCGGTCGATGCCGACCACTTGCCGGTCGAGTGCCAGGACGATCGGACCGTCGTTGTGGATGTCGTAGCCGAACAGGCTCAGGTCGACCTGCTCGATGGTGGCCTGCGCGCGCAGGTGTGTCCAGTTCCGCAGCTCGCCGACGACGTGCAGCGAGCCGCTGATCACCGCGGTCGTATAGGGAGACAGCTCCGGCACGAACATCCGGACGTAGGGGTCGAGAGACGCGTTCACGACCCGAACCCACAGGTCGGCGTCGTTCTCAGGCGTCAACGCCACGCTGCCGGACACGGAGACGGCGATGGTCGACGACGCGCCCTCCAGATCGAGGGTCAGCGCCCCGTCGCGGACATCGAGCCGGCCGGTGACCTGCCCTACCTCCTCGTCGCCGATGAACAGGTCGACAATCGTCCCGCGGACCTCGTAGCGCGGCGCGTCGAACCGGCCGACGCCCGACGCGGTGAACTCGAGCGTGCCCGACAGCGGTTCGGGTGGCTCCGGGATCAGCGCCAGCGTCTCTACCCCGATGTTGCGAGCGTCCCAGTTGAAGGAGTACGTGCCGTCCCACTCGATGAAGGCGGCGCCGGTGACCGTCCCCTCGCCCTTCCGCATCTCGATCCCGTCGAGCCGGACGCCGTTTCCCTCGAAGCGAAGCCCCGCCGTGACCGAGTCGAACGGCTCGCCGTAGCCGACCGGGTGGTCGAGCGTCATCCGGCCAAATCCGAACAGTCGGCGGTAGGCGCCGTAGAGATGCACCTCGCCGGTCGCCGGACCGTCGATGGGATAGCCCTCCGCGAGCCCGAACGCCGCCCGGATCTGGACCGCCGGGAACGCGGCCAGGCGGAACACCGCGTTCATCTCCTCCCCGCCGTCGTCGCGCGGTCCCCCCAGGGAGAACAGCCCGTCGACGTGGAGCTCGGCGTCCTCCCGTCGAAACAGCCCGTGGGTCACCTCCAGATACGAGTTCTCGACGACGAACTCGCCCTGCCCGGCCCCCCACTCGACGTTCCAGGCCCGGACATCCTCTCCGGCGAACGTCGCCTCGACCCGCGGCGACGCCACATCGCCGAGCATGACCCCGTCGAGGGTGCCATACCCGTCGACGGGGAACGCGTCGGTCGGCGTCCCGACCGCCGTCATCACCGCCGCCAACAGCCGGTCGCTCTCCTGCCAGTTACTGCTGGTGACCTGGAACGGGATCCGGGTCTCGGCGCCAGACCGGATACGACCTTCGAACGTGACGTGGGTCGACGGCGTGGCGATGCGACCCGACGTGAGCTCGAGCCAGCCGTCCTCCAGGGTGTAGTCGACCGCGCCGCCGAGCAGGAACTCGCGCGAGGTCAGGTCGGGTGGCCGCCCCGCCCTGGCGGCGACCGCCGCTCGGACGCCCGGTGCGGGCTCGGCGGTGGCGAGCCTGATTCCCTCAGGCGGCTGGAGCCGGATCTGCCCCGTGTGCCGGAACCCGCCAGACTCCTCCACCGGCCACTCGAGCCGGTGGTGACCCGCTGCCCGAGAGACCAGGGCGATACCATGCAGCTCGAAGAGCTCGGCCAGCTGCGCCGCGTCGACGTCCTCGTAGTGCACGTCGAACATCCCCTGCCACGGGTCCTTGGTCCCGAGGGTCGAGAGCTCGGCCCGCACGCGGCCGCCACTGAATGTCGACGTGATGTCCCACATGTCGAATCGGTCGGGCTGCCACACCAGCTGTGCGTCCAACTTCGGGAACCGCAGCTGCCTGTCGGCGACATCGATGCCGAAGACCGGACTGGTGATCGACCCGCGCAGGTCGTACCCATCGGCGAACTTGTGGAACGACCCGGTGAACAGGCTGTCGCCGGACACCGTGAAGTTCTCGTCGGCGAAGAAGATCTCGCGCAGACGGGAAACGTCGATGTCCGACTTCAGCTCGAAGGTCATCTCCGGCAGGTCTGCCGTATCGACGTCCCCGACGAGCACGGTACTGGCACCGTCGGTCTCGAGGTTGACCCGGGTCAGATGCACCTGAGCGCCGTCGAGCTCGAAGTCAGTCGCCATGTCCATCCAGATCGGCTCGTAGTCGCCGATCCGGATGGTCCCCCCGGAGCACGACGCGTGCCCGCGGTAGTCGAGAATCTTCGTGATGGTGAGATCGAGGTTCGAGCAGATGACGGCAAAGTTCGCACCGTGGTCATCCAAGACGAACTTGCCCTGGTGCGCGCGCAGATACCGTAGTGTGTAGACGAACCGCCGGCCCTCGTCCTCCTCGGACACGTCGGTCGTCGGGGCGCCTGGCTCGACCGGCGCCTCCGCCTCAGTACGTCTCGTCACAAAGGCGGGAAAGCTCTGACTCCCGTCGGGGAACAACTCGGCCAGCATCTGCCAGTCGGTCATCTCCGCGTCGACCAGGAGCTCCCCGTGCAGCAACGCCAGCCAGGCGATGGACACCGAAATCCGTCCGGCGGTCAGGAACGGCCGGTCACCCGGTTTGAGACCGCCGATGACGAGGTCCTCGACGAGAAACCGCCCCGGCGCGAGATACGCGCCGATCCGCCCGATCGTGACCTCGCGCTCGAGCTGGCTGGACGCCGCCGCCGCCGCCCTCGCGCGAATGGTCGGCCCGAGGTCGATGGTGACCGTCGCCACTATCGCGACCGCGACGACCACGGCCGCTATCCCAACTCCCCAGCGGAGGTAGCGACGCGCCGGACCGTTCGTCCAGCGGCGCAGACGTGGCTGAGCCGCGACAGACGGCGTCTCGACCGTGTCGTTCTCGGCGGTCGTCTCGACCGCCGCATCCAGCGGCTCAGCCACCTCGACGGTGTCGGCCGCCGGATCCGCCGTATTGCTCCGCGGCTCCGGCGTGTCGGGTCGTTCCTCAGTCATGTCCCTCACTGCTCACGACAACCAACACGGCGCCCGACTCGACCGAATCGCCCGCCGCGGCGCGCACCTCGCTGATGACACCGGCGGTCGGCGACGCGACCTCGTTCTCCATCTTCATTGCCTCGACCACGACGAGCCCCTGACCC
>JADFPE010000208.1:8397-8837 GCA_022562495.1 Acidobacteriota bacterium | reverse complement strand
GCGGCCGGCACGCTCGAGGGCCGGTGCTACCGAACCGTGCGCCGGCTGGGTATCGAGCTCGCCGCCGAGGTGGACCGCCGCTATCCCAAGATCCTCCGGCGGGTCGGCGGTTACAACCTCGACGCGTTCACCGACCCGGCGCGCCCGTTCAACCTGACCAAGTTGATCGTCGGTTCCGAGGGCACGCTCGGCCTCGTGGTCGAGGCTCGCGTGAACCTCGTGCCGCTGCCGACCGCCACGGCGGTGCTGACGATCGAGTTCGACGATCTGCTCGACGCGCTCGGCGCCACGCCCGCCCTCCTCGCGCACCGGCCGGCCGCCATCGAGGTCATGGACC
Source organism: Acidobacteriota bacterium (assembly GCA_022562495.1). Lineage (GTDB taxonomy): Bacteria > Acidobacteriota > Vicinamibacteria > Vicinamibacterales > UBA8438 > NP936. The sequence goes on along the minus strand of JADFPE010000208.1, from coordinate 8,500 downwards.
GGTTCATCCTGGACCATGCCCGGGAGAGCCCGACGCTCGACGCGGTGCGCCGGTCGGTGCTGCTGGGAGAGACCCCGGGCGCCCTGCTCTGCGTGGAGCTCTA
>JADFPE010000208.1:0-8387 GCA_022562495.1 Acidobacteriota bacterium | reverse complement strand
GGATGATCGCTAACAGGATGGACGACGGGGTGTCGCCGCCCGTGTGAATCGTGACGGCGCCGCCGAACACCTCGGGCGGCCGGGTTTCGGCGCAACCGGCTGGAGGCGATCGAGCGGGACCTCGTGGCCCGCGGCATCAACGCGCGCACGTCACGTGCCCTCGACCCGGCGGCCCAGGCTCGCATCTGGCAGCTGCGGCAGTCGTCACTCGGGTTGTCGATGGCAATGAAGGGGGACGCCAAGAGCCTGTCGTTCGTCGAGGACACCGCGGTGGCGCCGGAGCGGCTGCGTGACTACATCGCACGCTTTCTGGAGATCGTGCGGCGTCACGGCAGCACCACCGGCGTCTATGCGCACGCGTCGGTCGGGTGCCTGCACGTGCGTCCGGTGATCAATCTGAAAACCGACGCCGGGGTCCGTCAGTTCGAGGCGATCGCCAACGACATCGCCGATCTGGTGCTCGAGTTCGGGGGCGCCCTGTCCGGCGAGCATGGTGACGGGCTCGTGCGCGGGCCGTTCAACGAACGGATGTTCGGCGCCGAGCTCTACAAGGCGTTCCGTACCATCAAGCGGACCTTCGACCCCGCAGGCCTCTTCAACCCAGGCAAGATCGTCGATTCGCCGCCGCTCACCGCGAACCTCCGCTACGGTGCCGGCTACCGCACCCCGGAACCGATCACCTTCTTCGACTACGCCGAGCACGGCGGCCTGGGGCGTGCCGTCGAGATGTGCAGTGGCGTCGGTGCCTGCCGCAAGACGCTGGACGGCACGATGTGCCCGTCCTATATGGCCACCCGTGACGAGGCGCACTCGACCCGCGGCCGGGCCAACGCCCTCCGGCTCGCGATGACCGGCCGACTTGGGGAGACCGGTCTCGGCGACGACGCTGTGTTCGAGACGCTCGACCTCTGTCTGGAGTGTCGCGCCTGCAAGGCGGAGTGCCCGGTCGGCGTCGACATGGCGCGGTTCAAGAGCGAGTTTCTCGCCGACTACTATGGGCGGCACGGCACCCCGCTCCGGGCGCGAATGCTGGGCCGAATCCACGAGCTGTCGGCCTGGGCGAGCCCGTTCGCCCGACTGCTCAATCCCTGCCTCACGAGCGCCTGGCTGCGGGTGGTGAACGAGCATCTGCTCGGTCTGGACCGCCGGCGCGCGTTGCCACCCTGGGCCACGCGCACGCTCGCCGCGCAGTGGCGCGCCCGGCGGGCTCCCACCAGTCCGTCATCCGTCGTGCTGTTCAACGACACGTTCACGAACTACTACCATCCGGAGATCGGGATGGCCGTCGCCGCGCTGTGCGACGGCGCCGGTATCGGGGTCGAGCTCGGGCCACACGTCTGCTGCGCGCGACCGCTCATCTCCCAGGGCCTGCTTGCGGCGGCCCGGCGTCGCGGGGCCGACACCGTGCGGCAGCTGCACCCGCTGGCCGTCAGCGGCAAGCGGATCATCGTGCTCGAACCGAGCTGTCTCACGGCGCTGCGGGACGACGTGCCCGCGCTGCTCCGGGGCACGGCGCAGCGCCAGGCGCGCGAGGTGGCCGATGCGTGCCTGCTCTTCGAGGAGTGGCTCGAGGGCGCGCTGGAGAACGGAGAGGCGGCGCTGACGTTCCGTGCCGGCCCGACGCGACTGCTGCTGCATGGGCACTGTCACCAGAAGTCGCTGGGGCTGGTGCCACCGGCCCTGGCGCTACTCGGGCGGATCCCGGGCGCCGAGGTCGTCGACCTCGACGCGGGGTGCTGCGGCATGGCCGGGTCGTTCGGCTACGCGCGTGAGCACTTCGACCTCTCGCGGCAGATCGGCGAGCGCCGGCTGCTGCCGGCCGCCCGCGCGCTCACGAAGAACGAGGTCCTGGTCGCCTCCGGGGTCTCCTGCCGGCACCAGGTGCGGGACCTGGCCGGAGTCAGCGCGCGGCACCCCGCTGAGCTGCTCGCGTCTCTTCTCGTGCAGTAACCGCGCCGGTATAATCGTCACGCGATGGTAGGTGGACGTCTGACGCTTCTCGCCCTCGCCTGCATCGGGATCCTGTCCGCCGGCACGGCAAACGCCCAGGACGGTGATCCGCCACCCAACAACCTGCCGAACAATCACACCACGGTGCTGAACTGGGCCAAGTTCCCCGACGGGCGCCGATGGGGCTCGACCGCCGGGATTGACGTCGCGCCCGACGGCACCATCTGGGCCTACGACCGCTGCGGCGCCAACACCTGTGTCGACTCGGACCTCGACCCGATCCTGCATTTCGACACCTCTGGGCGGTTGCTGGACAGTTTCGGCGCCGGCCTGTTCAACATCCCGCATGGGCTCCACGTCGACGCCGACGGCAATGTCTGGGTCACCGACCACGGGGTCGATCCTCCCAACGGCAAGGGGCAGCAGGTATTCAAGTTCAGCCCGCGGGGTGAGGTGCTGATGACCCTCGGCCGTGCCGGGATCGCCGGTGTCGGGCACTACACTTTCACCCAGCCGTCCGACGTCCTGGTGGCACCCAGCGGCGAGATCTTCGTCGCCGACGGACACGGCCCGCGGACCAACGCGCGGATCGTCAAGTTCGCGCCCGACGGCACCTTCATCCGGTCCTGGGGCCGTCACGGGTCCGGACCGGGGGAGCTGGAGGGGCCGCATGCGCTCGCCATGGACTCGCAGGGCCGGTTGTTCGTCGGCGACCGGACCAACAACCGGATCCAGATCTTCGACCAGGACGGGACGCTCCTCGACTCCTGGACCCAGTTCGGGCGGCCGAGCGGGCTCTTCATCGACCAGCACGACACGCTCTACGTGGCCGACTCCGAGTCGCGTGACAACGAAGGCGGCTACGGACACAACCCCAACGTCCGGCGCGGCATCCGGATCGGCAGCGCCGTGGACGGCACGGTGACCGGATTCATTCCGGACCCGGCCGAGCGGGGCAGCTCGAGCGGCGCCGAGGGCGTCGCCGTCGACCACGACGGACACGTCTACGGCGCCGAGGTCGGTCCCCGCGACGTCAAGAAATACATCAAGCGATGACCGGCCGGACGCGAGCAGTCCATGGTGAAAGTCGCGTATCGCACCGAGGGTGGCGATGCGCTGGCGTGGCAAGGCGTGACGAGGGAGAAGACCGGCCGTATTCGACTGAGGAACAACGCAGTCAGGACGGATGCCGCACCAGCCGAATGCAGCGGGACGTTCACCACGGACTGCTGGGCACGCGCGCGCGGGCCGTGTGGCTCACGGCCCTGAACATCGGTCTCGTGGTCGCCCTGCCGGCCGCCACCGCGCAGGCCCCGGCCCGGCTCCTGGTCACGGTCCTCGATGCCGACGGCGCCCCGGTCGCCGGTCTGACCCGCGAGGATTTCACGCTCCGCCTGGACGGCACCGAGCGCGAGGTGGTGTCGGTGGAGCCGGTGGCGACGACGGTGCAGGTCGTCGCGATCTTCGAAGGCCTCGCCGCCACACAGCGACAGACCTCGGCCGCAATCACCAGCTTCATCGCGAGCCTCGATGACGACAGCATCGTCGACATGCAGAGCGTCGATGGAAAGCTGGATGCGGCGATCGTCGAGGCGGTCGACGACCTGCACGCGCGCGGAGCCTCGCGCCCGGTCATCGTGATGATCGGGCAGGCGACCGAGATCGTGCCGTCCGCGTTCCAATCGTCGCAGGTACGCGGGAAACGCCAGGCCGCCGACCTATCCGGCGATCTCGATCAGCTCGCCCGGCTGCTTGCCGAGCACGGCATCCTGTTCCATGGCGTGTCGGTGACCGAGATCTCGCTGGCGAACTTTCGGACGCTCGCCGCCGGTACGGGCGGACGCTTCGAGGTGCTTGCCGCCCCGGCCAGGCTCAGCGATACCTTGACAGACATCGGGCGAGAGCTGGGCACCCAGTATCTCGTGTCGTATGCACCGGACCCGGCGAGTGGGACGCAGCCCGTGCTGGACGTCACACGGCCCGGTCTGAGGGTGCGAGCCGCGCCGTTCGACCCGACCCACTAGCCACGGCCCCGCCGCAGCTCAGCGGAAATACCCGCGACGCGCCTGCACCTTGCGCCCGCGCCCCTCGACCCGCACGTCGAGCTCGTGCCAGCCGGTCGACTCGACCCCCACCGGCGAATACGTCAGGAGATACCGGCTCCGAAACTCGCTGACCACCCGCGTGAACGACGCGCGCAACCGCCCGATGTCCTTGGCGACGAACACCGACCCGCCGGTGTCTTCGACCAGCTGAGGGAGATACTGATGTCCGAAGAGATGCGGCTCGGTCGGGAGCCAGCGGCGGGCCAGGGCGCGCGCCTGGCGATTCCACCAGCTGTCACGCGCGAAACGGTCGAGGTGCACGCCGTAGACGACCACGTCGCTGCGTTGCGCCGTGTCCAGCACAGCGCGCGGGTCGAGCCAGCTCGCGGTGTCATAGCCGTCACTGAACACGAGCATCAGGGTGCGCCCGACGGTGTGCTCACGCAGCGCGAAGGCCGCGAACGTCGCGTCGTAGAGCGCCGTGGCACCGCCGGCGCGGATGCGACCCAGCGCGTCCGCCAGACGCGATGGCGGGGACGGCGGCTCCACGACCATCCGCAGTTTGTCCGAGAACGTCACCAGCCCGACCCGATCGTCCGGACGCAGCGCCTCGACCGCCGCCTCGGCCGCCGCGCGTAGCTGCACCAACGGTGCGCCCCCCACGCTGCCACTCGTGTCGAGGACGAGCAGCAGGGTAATCGGCACGTCTTCGAGCAGCACCGCGTCGATGCGCTGCGGCACGTCGTTGTCGCGCACGCTGAAGTCGTCGGCGGTCAGACCGGTGACCGGCCGGCCATCGCGCGTGACCAGCACGTCGACCGCCACCGCGTCGACACCGGTCCTGAAGGTCTGCCCCGCCACCGCCGTCACGGTGAGCCCGCCCACACACGCCAGACCCAGACCGACGGCGAGTGCTTGCCACCGGCGCGTCATCGCCGCACCTCGGCGCGCAGCGCGGCGCGCAGTGCCGGGCCGTTCCGAGCCCCCATCAGATAGTCGACCCAGGGGTCGATGAGCCCACCCGGTTTGGCGGTGAGGATCGGCTCGAGCACGACCGCCGCCCCGCGCCGATCTCCGAGGGTATCGAGCAGCTGTCCGAGCGCGACTCGCGCCGCCTGCCCTTCGGTGATCAGGTCGCTGGCCTCGCGGAACAGGCGTTCCGCCCGCTCGGGCTCGGCAGCCTGCGCGTACAGATGCCCCAGCATCAGCCGGGCCAGGTAGGCATGCGGCGTCGGCAGGTCCGTGCGCCCGACCAGCCCCAGCAACAGCTCCCGTGCCGATCCCACGTCCTCCAGCAGCATTCGCACGCGCGCCAGCCGGAGCGCCGCCTCGGTCGCGTCGGGCGCCACCGCCAGGGCCGCGCGCGCCCGGCGCGCTGCGGCCCGGAGACCGTCGCGCTTCGCGCCCTGAGCGGCCCGTACCCCGACCACCCTGGCGTCACGCAGCCTGACCGGCGCCAGCGCGCCCTGCTCGTTCAGCCAGGCCGCGGTGGTCAGCAGCGGCACGTCGTCCGGCAGGGCCTCACAGGCCAGGTCGACGAAGCTCAGGGCGACCCGCCAGCCGCCCCGCTCGAACACGAGGAGCCCGACCCCCAGATACCAGCGCCGCCGGAACGACCCATCCGGCTCCGGGCGCCGCGCCCCGAGATCCGCCCAGCGGATCGCGACCTCGATGTGAGATGTCGCGGCACTCGCGAGCCCGATCGACCACAGGTCGTCCGCCGTATCGACGTGGAGCATCGCCGCCGCGCGGAACAACTGCTGGTTCGGGGCGGGATCGCGGTCCGTCCCGGTCACTCTGGTGTCCTGGTCACGCACCGTATCGACGATCTGGTGGATGTCCTCGACCTCGAAGACCCGTACTCCGTCGATCGCCTCCTCCGTGCGTCCGTCCCGATAGGCGTCGATGAGGGCGCGATAGGGAGCCAGTGCCGGGGTCAACCAGAAGTCTGTCTGGACAGCGCCGGCCCGCGGGCGATCACCCGACGCGAGGAACAGCGCAGCCAGCACACCGAGCAGCAGACGCGACCGCACCACCAGACACCGTGCCGGCACTACCCGGAGTGCCTCGACCATGCTGCGCGGTCGCACGCGGGCCCCGATTCCTCGTGGGTTGACCATCTCGGACCAGATTCTACCGCGCCGCTTCGACGCCGGTTTGCCGACCACCCGCGCGTCATCCACCTCGACGCCACGTCGGATGTCATCCCCAAGACCCGGTGCCTCACCACGTGTGACGCGACGCGTCACGCCCGCGTCGACGGCGAGACATTCCGTCCGGCCGTGGGCGAAGGTCCAGTCTGGAACACGCCGGTGTTGACCTGGCTCGGCGGCACCGACAAGCACCATGTCCGGATGTTGTTCGGGCAGGGGGCTCTTCTACACTTTGGCTGAAAAGCTGCTGAGCACGTTCCGCCCCGAACCGGAACACTGCGACTGTCACAGTCGCCGGTTCAACGCCGAGACGCTGATGCGTCAGGTCGAAGCAGTCTTCCTGCTGAGAGATTGAGCCGACACAGGAGACCCGGCCGCCCGAAGGCTGAAGCCTGAAGCCCACGAGCAGGGTACCGTCGTCTGGCAGTCTGCGATAGGCCTATGGCTGCTCCTGCGCCGCCTCGTCCACGCGCGCGCCACGCAGAATGTTCAGCAGCCCGTAGTTCCCCTCGTGGCAGGCGTACTCGAAGACCGGCGCGTCCGACTTCCGCATCGGAAGCGCCACGGTGAACGGCCGCGTGAACGTGGTCGAGTCGTCCACCGTGTACTCGTAGAGCAACGTGTCCTCGTCGAGACGAGTGAACCGCTCCGTCAGATGCAACGTCTCGCCCGAGCCGAGGCTGCTGGTGGCGCCCGGATCGAAGCTCGACGTCTTGGCGGTGAAGTTCCGCGATTCCACCACCAGGGTGTCGCCGTCCCAGTATCCCCGAGCGTCGCCCATCCACTGCCGGATGCCGTCCAGATGCGGACGGCCATCGAGCGGGATGATGCGCGCGTCGTGCACCATCTCGTTGACAACGACGACGTGGTCCGACGTCTGGAACAGCTGCATGTTGTTGTTGTACCCGCTGGGCATCATCGGTGGCCCGGAGTTGAACCCCAGCAGACACCGCTCGGCCAGCGCCCGGTCCTCGGGTCCGGCCAAGCCGATCCCGCCGCTGCGGAACCGTACGGGTCGTTCACCGGGGACGTCGCGGGTGAGTGACCCGACCTGCCGCGTGGCACCGTCAGCGAGCGGTGGCAATCGTCCGTCCGGCGGGTCGACGATGAGCGACGTCTGGCGGCTCGAGACGACGTTGGTACCGAGGTCGAACCAGAACGCGTTGTAGGCGCCGATCTTGCCGCCGATCGACTCCACCAGGGCCGTCTGCGTCTCGGCCGCCCGTGCCTCGGCCGCCGCCGCTTCCTCCTCGGTCAGCGCCGCCCGGTCGCCGAGACCGCGTGGGCGTTGCAGAGGCGTGATGGTCCGAAAATCCCACACGCCTTGCAAATCGGGTCGACCGTCGGCCAACCGGGGTGGTTCCGTCACGTTCGGGACACCGGGCGCCGTCTGACCGGCCTCCGCGGTCGGCGCCAGGCAGGAGACCAGCATCAGGGCCGTCACAATGGAGAGATGTCGATATGTCATGCAGATTACTCCTTCTGCTCCCGATTCTCGCACGAATCGGCGTTTTTCTTCACCGCCAGCAACAGCACGTCCCGGGCCACCTCGGACTGCAGCACCTCGACCTCGAACGACGGCACCCCTGGCGCGTTGGCGAACGCGCGCCGCGCTCGGCCACGCCAGTCTTTCTGCTTCCGGGCGTGCTGGTAGCAGACCAGGAGGTCCCCCTGCCGCAACGCCGCGAACACCGCCGCGACCTCCGCCGACGCCACGTGCTCTGGCCCGGGTGTCTCCGACGCGAGCCCGACGTCGGGGTCGAGCAGCACCAGCATCGGCCCGCCACGGCGCGCCGTGACCCGTTCGCATACCCGCCCGAAGTAGGCGGCACGGTCCGTGAACGGCTCCTTCACGACCTCGATCTCGAGACCCGTGACGACGGCGAGCCGCTGAATGTCATCCAGGTCGCGGAAGTGGCGGAACACCTCGGCTGGCGGGTCCACCTTGCCATGCGCCGTGGCCAGGGGCGCCGGGGCCGGACCGGGACGATACATCGCGACGTGCAGGATGGCGGACACCGCTTCCCGTCTCGCCAGGTGCACGAGCGCGCTCCACTTCACGAGGTCGCGGTTGTCGCCATACCATTGATCTCGCATCATTCACCGTCAGCCGCCATCGGGTCGTGGGCTATTTTGAAAATCGTCAAGGCGTTGACGGATTTATAGGTAGTCCAGATGGCTAAATGCGCCGTGCCCAGTCTGTTGGGTTCTGGCACTAAAACAAACTTACCGCCCTCTG
>JADFPE010000207.1 GCA_022562495.1 Acidobacteriota bacterium | reverse complement strand
GACCGGGGGGACGGCGGCCCGAACCGTCAGAAAATCCAGCAACTGGCTTAGCTCGTTGAAACACGACGTCTTCAGAGGATGGCAGATCACCTCGACAACCTCGTTACCGCCTGGTCCTGGCCAGCGCTTGTGGCAACGATCGTCGTCGCCATTGTCATACTCGCCAAGGGAGCTGACTGGTTGGTCGCGAATGCCGTGGCGGTCTCGGTCCGGTGGGGTGTGCCGCGGACCGTGGTCGGTGCGACGGTCGTCAGCCTTGGCACTACGACGCCTGAAGCCGCCGTTTCCGTACTGGCCGCGTTTCAGGGTCGGTCGGGCATGGCGCTTGGGAACGCAGTTGGCTCGATCATCTGCGACACAGGGCTGATCCTGGGGATTGCGTGCCTCATCGCGCCTCTGCGATTCGACCCAGGAGTTGTCACCCGCCAGGGGTGGGTTCAGCTCGCGTGCGGCGTGCTGCTGGTCGTCGCGTGCCTGCCATGGGCAGTTCCAATCGCTGCCTTTACGACAGGTGGGAACCTGCCGCAGATCGGGGGCTGGTTCTTTCTTGGGCTCTTGACGCTCTACCTGGTGTGGTCCGTGAGGTTGGCGAGACAGGCAGCGGCGGACAAGGAACCGGCCACCGATGCAGCTCGCGCCGGTCTGGCCAGGTTGGCGTTCAGTCTGGTTGCCGCCATCGCAATAGTGGTCATGACGTCGTCAGTCCTCATCGCAGCCGCGGCCGAGTTGGCAAACAGATTCAGTGTCCCACCCAGCGTCATTGCAGCCACATTGGTGGCATTCGGGACATCGCTCCCGGAGTTGACCGTTGTTGTGACCGCGACGCTCAAAGGGCACGGCGACTTGGCGATCGGCAACGTGATTGGAGCCGACATCCTAAATGTGCTGTTCGTTGCTGGCGCGGCGGCCGCCGTGACGCCGGATGGGCTGTTCGCGAGTAACTCCTTTTTCTTCATACAATTCCCGGCAATGATCTTCATCCTTATCGTCTTCCGACTCGGAATCTGGACGGTGCGGGACGGCACCTTCCGACGCCCGTTCGGGTTTGTGCTCTTGGGAACCTACGTCTTCGTGACTCTGGTCAGCTACGTCTTCTCTCCAGCGGCAGCCGGCCATTGACTGGGAGAGTTCGAGCATGCTCGATTTTACGGCGTCGAACAACGGAGCATCGACTTTTTGCTCGGCGATCAACTGTATTGATGGCCGAGTACAGTTGCCGGTGATTCAATATCTGACCCGGTGGTTCCACGTAGACTTCGTGGACATCGTCTCGGACACAGGCCCAGTGGGCGTACTGGCACACTATCCCGATTCCGACAGAGCCGGTTCCATCTATCGGCGGATCGATGTCTCGAGAGACGCGCACAAGTCACACGGGCTTGCCATTGTCGCACACCACGATTGTGCCGGCAATCGGAGACCTTTCGAGGGCCAGATCGAAGACCTCCACGCAAGCGCCGCGAATCTCCGTCGACGGTATTCAGGCTTTCCAGTCCTGGCTTTGTGGGTAGGAAGCGACTGGACGGTCGAGCACGTTCAGGACGGGAGATGACCGTCTTCGGCTCAGCGAGGACTCCCTCGGTCGCCGCGCGGGCGCAAGGTCTCAGTGTGACCGCGAGTACGAGGATGACTCTCTGGTTGCTCGGCGCGTGGGGCGGTCTGACCCTCGTCCTGCTCGGTTCGACGGCCGTGGTCTACGCGCAGGATGCCGTCCTCGAGGGTCGGGTCGTCGACCAGCAGGACAGCGCCCTCGTCGGGGTCACGATCGAGGTGACCGCACCGTCGCTGTCCGGGCCGGTCGTCATCACGACCGACCAACGCGGTGCGTATCGATTCGCCGCCCTCTCCCCGGGGTTCTACACACTCACCGTCACGCTGTCAGGGTTTCAGACCGAGCAGCGCACGGTGACGCTCGAGACGGGCGAGCAACGCGCGGTCGGCATCGAGCTGGCCCTAGCGCCGTTCGCGCAGCAGGTCGATGTCGTGGCGATCTCGCCGCTGCTCGGCGCCCCGGTCGACCGCGACATCGTCGCCGCCACCGTCTCCGTGATCACGTCCGACGAGCTCGGAACCCGCGGTGCGGCGTCGCTCAGCAGTGGGCTCAACCAGCGCCTTGGCGCTGTCAGCCTCGAAGACACCACGACCAACATCTTTCAGCCGACCTTGCGGTTTCGTGGCTTCACGGCCTCGCCGCTGCTCGGCCTGCCGCAGGGCATCGCGGTCTATCAGAACGGCGTCCGCATCAACGAGCCGTTCGGTGACACGGTGCAGTTCGACCTGGTCCCGATGTTCGCGCTCGACCGGGTGCAGCTGAGCGCCGGCGCCGAGCCGACGTTCGGGTTGAACGCCCTGGGTGGTGCGCTGGCGTTGCGGCTCAAGAACGGGTTCGAGCACCGCGGGTTCCGGGGCGAGCTCTCCGGAGGCGCGTTCGGGCGGTTCACCGGCACCGCCGAGATCGGGGCCAGCCGGGGCCCCTGGGCGGTGTATCTCGGCGCCACCCGGTTCGACGAATCTGGCTGGCGCCCCGCCTCCGATTCGGCCGTCACGCAGGCGGTGGCCGACCTCGGCTATCGCCACGACCGTCTGGACGCCGGAGTGACCGTCACGTTCGCCGACACGCGTCTGAACGGTCACGGCCCGGCGCCGGTCGAGCTGCTGGCGGTCGACCGAGCGGCGGTGTTCACCTTCCCCGACACCACGGAGAACCGGCTCGTGCTCACGCAGGGCCGTCTCAATCTCTTCGTATCGCCAACGTGGTCCATGCAGCTCACCGGCTACTACCGTGCCCTCGACCGACGCACGCTGAACGGTGACGAAGCGGAGTTCCGCGTGTGCGACGACGACGCCCTGCCGCCGGGCGCCCCGGTCACGACCCTGTGCGCCGGCGCGGGCGACGATGATGCTGACGTCGAGCTCGACGCGCAGGCAGGTGGTGATCCGCTGGTCGACATTGTGACCGGCCGGTTCATCACCGTGGACGACGCGGCCGGGGACGCGGCGTTCAATCGAACGCGCACCCAGACCCAGGGATACGGCGCGGCGTTCCAGGTGGCCACGACGACAGCGATCGGGCATCGCGACAACGTGCTGGTGCTCGGGGCCGCCGCCGACCTGGCGGAGGTCGACTTCACCTTCAACAGTGAGGTGGGCACCCTGAGGGACGACCGCAGCGTGGCGGGGTCCGGTCTGTTCGTGGGAATCTTCGGACTCGCACCGGACGACCTGTTCAACACCGCCATCGACACCGAGAACCGGGCGTTCGGGCTCTACTTCAGCGACACCCTGTCGCTCGGCGACCGCGTCCACCTGACCGTCTCCGGCCGGTACAACGACGCGCGCATCGCGATCCTGGACCGGCTCGGCACCTCGCTCAACGGCACGCACACGTTCTCCCGGTTCAACCCGGCCGTCGGACTGGTGGTCGAGACCGGCGACGCCGTCTCGGTGTTCGGCCGCTATGCCGAGTCGAACCGGGCGCCGACGGCGGCGGAGCTGAGCTGCGCCGACCCGAATGAACCCTGCCGGGTCCCGAACGCCTTCATCTCCGACCCGCCGCTCGAACAGGCGGTGGCCCGGTCGGTGGAGGGTGGCGCGCGCGGCCGAGCCGGCAGCACGACCGGCCAGCGCGTGGCATGGTCCGCCACGGTCTACCGGACCCGGATCGCCGACGACATCCTCTTCATCGCCTCTCCCGAGCTGCGTGGCACCGGCTTCTTCCAGAACGGCGGCGACACGCTGCGTGTGGGGCTCGACCTCGACCTGAGCGGCCGCATCCACCGCATGGACTGGTTCGCGAGCTACGGGTTGGTGCACGCCACCTTCGAGTCGCCGCTCACGCTCCCGAGCAACGAGACGATCAACGACGCCGCCACCGAGGAGGGGACGATCGCGGTCGCACCGGGCGACCGGTTGCCCGGTATCCCTCGGCACAGCGTGAAGGCCGGTGTCGGTGTCGCGCTCAGCAGCACCTGGGACATCGCGGTGGAAACGGTGCTGACCTCGAGCCGGGTGTTCGTCGGAGACGAAGGGAACGACCAGGCCGAGGTCGACGGCTACGGGCTCGTCAACGTGCGCATGTCGTATCAGGCCACCGACACCGTCGTCCTGTTCCTGCGCCTCGACAACCTCCTCGACACCGAGTACGAGACGTTCGGGGTGCTCGCCGAGATCGAGATCGAGCTCGCGGAGGCGCCCGGCGCCAGCGACCCGCGGTTCGTCTCGCCGGGCGCCCCGCGCAGCGCCTTCGCCGGCGTGCGGTTCCGGTTCTGAACCCGCAGGTGGCCTGGACAGAACGACTAGCTCGTCTCGAGCACCTGCGCCACGGCCGTGACGATGCGGTTCCACCCTCGCCTCCGTACAGGTGGCGGTCTCGCTCGTGCTGCTGGTTGGCGCAAGCCTCGTGACCCGAAGCCTCGCCAATGTGCACAACGTAGATCCTGGGGTCGATGTGGCCCGCCTCGCGTTCGTGGCCACAGGATTCGGTCAGGGGAATGCCTCACCGGAGGAACGGGCGGCCCGCTTGGAAGAACTGATGGACCGGGCAGCGACACGTCCGGGGGTGACGGCTGTCGCCTTCACGACCCGGCTGCCGGTGCAACCAGGGGGCAGCACAACGACGGTCGTCGAAGACTACACACCGCCCGCGGGCACCGAGTCGGTCGAGCTACCGTTCGCCCTCATGAGCGACGACGACTTCAGGACCGTGGGTCTGCGGGTGACGGCCGGACGGGCGTTCGGTCGGCAGGACGCCCTCGGCACGATACCGGTCGTGCTGGTGAACGAGACGGCAGCCCGGCGGTTCTGGGACAACACGAACCCTGTGGGTCGACGGGTGCGCCCTCAGGGCAACCCCGACGGCTGGGTCCAGGTGGTGGGCGTGGTCGAAGATTCGAAGGTGTCGAGCCTGGACGAGCGGCCGTCGCCCATGGTGTGCTACCCCGTACGACAGAGCCCCGCGTCTGGTTACATCCTGGTGCGTACAGACGGCAACCCCGGCGCCCTGCTGCCCGGCACCGGTACGCTTGGGCATGGACCCCACGATCGAACGGCGATCGCAGGGCCCTCAGGCCCGCGAAACGGGGCTATAGTGTCCTCGTTGTGGGCACGGTCGGTCCGTCCTATCGGGTTCTCATCTGGTTCATCCGCCTGGTGGTGAACACGTTCTTCCGCCGAATCGAGGTGGTCGGACGCGCGCACGTCCCCGCCGAGGGGGCCGTCATCTTCGCCGGCAACCATCCCAACGCCCTCATGGACGGGTTCGTCGTGGCCACGATGTGCGGTCGTCGGCCCGTCCATTTCATGGCGAACGCCAAGCTCTGGCGGTATCCGCTCATGTCCACGTTTCTCGACGCCCTGGGCGCAGTGCCCGTGTATCCGCGCCAGGAGCACGGTGTCGCGGCGAGCAACGAGGCCGCGTTCGCGAGGCTGTTCGCGGTGCTCGAGGCAGGAAGCTGCATGGGCATCTTTCCCGAAGGGATCAGCCACACCGGCAGCCAGTTGGTCCGGCTGAAGACCGGCACGGCCCGCATCGCCCTCGCGGTGGCCGCCCGTCGCAAGGTACGCGTGACGCTTGTTCCTTGCGGCCTCACCTACACGCATCGGCATCGCTTTCGCAGTCAGGCGCTGCTCCACTTCGGCGACCCGATCGTCGTCGACGAGAAGTGGCTGGCGGCCTATGCGACATCGGAGGTCGACACGGTCCACGCGTTCACGAACTCCATTGCTGGAGCACTCGCGAAGGTCACACTCAACGCACCCGACTGGGAGACCCTCCGCTTCATCCACACCGCCCGGCGCCTCTACAAGCCGACGTCGGTACATTTGACGCCTGGCACCTACGTCGAGCTCAGCCGCCGTTTCGTGGAGGGATATCTCGCCACCGCCGCCGACCCGGACATCCAGCGGCTGCGTCATGACGTGGAGGACTACCAGGCGCACCTCGACCTGCTCGGTCTCAAGGACCACCACCTGCGAGCGTCGCTCGGCGTCCTCGATGCGTGGAGGGGGATGCTGTGGCGGAGCGTGGCCGTGATCGCCCTCCTGCCGCTGGCGATACCGGGCGCCCTGTGCCACCTACCAGTCGGCTGGGTCGCAATCACCGCAGCCGCGCGTCTCAGCGACGACCGGGACGACGTGGCGACCCTCAAGGTGATCACGTCAGTCCTGCTGCTGCCGTTCGTCTACGTCGGAGCGGGGATCCTCGTTGGTCTCACGGTCGGGCTCTGGTGGGGGGTGGCAGTCACGACGGTGCTGCCACTCAGCTTCCTCGCGTTCGTCAAGGTCGTCGAGATGCAAGTGAACATGACACTCGCCACGCTGACGCACCTGAGGCTGAGTCGGTTTTCGCAGGAAGTGGGGGAACTCCGCAAGACGCGCAGCCGTCTCGTGGAGCGCGTCCGGATGGTCGCCGACACGCACGCTGACCCGAGTCTCCCACGTGTGTTCAGCCGCCGCGATCTCGTCTAGGGGGGCTCCGCCACCCTGCGGACGCGCCGCCGCCGTGAAGACCCGGTGCTGCTGGTGCGCGTCGATACGGCGTGGCGCGCTGACGCCTGGTCTACCCGCGCCATAGCCCGCGTCCGGCACTCGCGCGGCTGAAGATGCTGTCTTCATCCGCGGGGACGTTTTCGGAGACCGACAGAACCCGGTGTGTCCGGTGACAACACCGGGAGTCACAAGGCTTCAGCCTCTCGGTACCGGACCTGCCCGTCAACGCAGGTGGCGCGTGTCAGCGCAAAATGGGGGCCCCGCGTCGGCTGCCACACACGGCAGCGGGGGGGTCGACCATCGATGGTCGCCCCACCCGGGAGGACGCCCTGGGAGAATCGGAGATCGAAGTCGGAAGGCAGACTCGGGATGCACGCCCGACGATCGGGTGACCGTGCACACGCATTGTGGCCGCGCCGCCCCGTCTCGTCGGTTCGTCCGTCTCAGACTAGCTTTTCCCGGTCTTGACCAGGTCTTGGTCCTTCTGCTGCACAATCGTGATCTCGTCCAGCCGCTCGAAGAAGGCATCCAGCACGGTCGGATCGAAGTGTGAGCCCCGTTTCTGACGGAGGACCTCGTAGGCCCTGTCGTTCGGCATCGCCAACTTGTACGGCCGCTCACTCGTAATCGCGTCGAACACATCGGCAACCGCGCAGATCCGCGCCCACAACGGAGTCGTCTCCCCTTGCAATCGATCGGGATAGCCGCTGCCGTTCCACCACTCGTGATGGGACCTGGCAATGAGCTGACCGGCCTGCAGGAGCTTGGAGGCGGAGCCTGCCAGGATTCGCTCGCCGATGACGGTGTGCTGCCGCATCACCTCCCACTCTTCTTCATTGAGCGGGCCGGACTTGAGCAGGATGGCGTCCGGGATCCCGAGCTTGCCAACATCGTGCAGACGGCAGGCGTGAAGGATCAGATCCACCTCACTGGGGGGCCGCTCGAGGCCGCGCGCCACAACTGCCGCATATCTACTCATCCGCTGGATGTGGCGCGCCGTGTCCGTGTCTTTGTACTCCGCCGCCATCGCCAGACGGTCGATGGTATCCAGTTGCGCGCGCTGCGTGCTCCGGTGAGCGTCGGCGGTCTCCGCCAATGCCTCGCGCAAGGTGAGCGTTCGTCGCTGGACCAGTTCCTCAAGGTCGGCGCGTTGCTGCTTGAGGGAGTCCTGCGCCTCCTTCATCCGGAGCAGCGACGTCATGCGTGCGCTCAGCTCGGTGTGGTCGAACGGCTTGGCGACGAAGTCGTTCGCGCCGGCCTCGAGGGCATCGACCCGATCCTTCGTGCTCGTGAGGCCGGTGACGACGATGATCGGCACGTCGGCCCCGCACGGGTCTGCCCGAATGCGCCGCGTGACCTCGAAGCCGTCCATGTCGGGCATCATGATGTCGAGCAGCACGAGGTCGATGTCGAGCGGAAGCTTGGCGAGCGCATCGAGGCCGTCGCATGCGAGCTCGACCTCGTGACCCAAAGTCTGCACCATTGCCGCCGACAGCACCCGCGAGCCCTCGTCATCGTCGACGATGAGGATGCGTTTGTGTCTAGTCATACGAGTTGGATTCTGGCCGATGCCCCCGTCCGGACGCGTGTGCACCGGGGTGTCGGGGCAACCTCCGGCGGGCCCTTTCTACCATCGGTCACGAGCCGTGTGCATGACGACAGACCGGCGGCGTCGGAGGCGGGCGTCTTCGACCCGTGTGTCTCGCCAGGCTCCCCCGACACCTCAGTTTACGCGATCCAGCCGGGGCAGGACTGCCCACCGACACGGCCTCAATGACACCATCGCCGTCCTCTGGGCCGACTTCGGCGTGCTGGTCCGCCGCGGTGGGGTGCCGTATCGCCGCTGCACCGGGTGCGGCCCGCTGTCGTCACACCGCCAGGTGCGTGGCGGAAACTGCTCGGATCACGGGGCCACCACCCAGCACGTCCTCACCAGTGCACTCCGCACAGCGCAGCAACGCCGTCTGAATGCCACCTTCGAGCCAGGCAGGCCGCTGGTGCGTATTCCGCTGCAGTTGAACACGGATTCCGTGGATTGTGAACGCGATGTCCGACGACGGTGAACGTTCGTCGGAGCGAAGCGACGGGTGTCGGCGCGTGCACCACGCAGGCGGCTCCTTCAGCGTTCGCGTCAAGACGGGTGTCAATCCCGTCGTTGTCCGTGCGATGGTCGGTGGCCGTGAGCATTGGGAGCAAGCTGGCCGCCCTCCGCCCCCGCGACCACGTCCATTGCCACGGCATCTGCCATGCGAAGCATCTCTCCAACCCTCCCCACCCCTGCACGAATCTCATCAGGGAGGGTGTCGCACAGATTATTGGCACAGAGGGTCGGTACGACTCTGGAACGAGGCGACGTGTGCC
>JADFPE010000206.1 GCA_022562495.1 Acidobacteriota bacterium | reverse complement strand
AGGTTGCGCCGCTTCGACAAAACCGACACGAGCAGTCCGTCGAGGGCGACGGTGACCGTCGCCGCCGCGGGACCGAAGAGCAGGGCGGCCGCGAAGACGAACCCCTCGGTGACGGTGACGGTGGTCCGCATCGACGGGAGGCGGAGCGCCAGTGGCGCGCTGAAGAGTGCCAAGGCCGCGACGATCACCCAATACGGGGTGGTCGCCTCGAGCGCGAGCCGGCTCATCGAGGTCAGGATGAGCCCGCCGCCGACGACGATCACCGCCAGCACGTAGGCACGGCCGGGACGGGACAGCGACAGCTCCTTCATACCACCTGTCCCGTCACTTGACCGGCGACGTCACCGTGCGCGGCCCGCCAGTCTTCGGCGAGGATCGACCACATCATGTGGTCCCGGTATTCACCGTTGGCCAGGAAGCACTTCCGGAGCACGCCCTCGGGCACCGCGCCAAGTTTCTCGAGCGCAGCGTTCCCGCGGACGTTGTCGACCGCGGCCCGCGCCTCGAGACGCAACACCCCGAGCGTTCCGAACGCGAACGCGGTGACCAGCCGGGCGCCCGCCTCGAACAGACCGGTGCCCCAGAATCGGTGAGCGATGGCGAACCCCCACTCGGCAGTGCGGAAACTCGGTTCGATTGGCCAGAGTTGGAACACCCCGACCGCCGCGTCCGACCCCGGAGGGATGACGCCGAAACAGATGTAGCGCCCCGCCTTGTGGGCGAAATGCGTCCAGGCGATGAACTCCTCGATCTCGGCGACCGACGCCGGGGCGGGTGACAGATACTCGGCAACCTTGGGGCACCCCAGGGTCTCGGTCAGCGACGGCGCGTCGGACAGACGCAGCTCGCGGAGCCGCACCGGTCCAGAGGCCAGCTCCGGCTGAAGGTGCCACCACTCGAGCGGCGGTTGGGAAGAAAACCGCGGCAGACGGTCGGCGCCGGCCAGCCGCCGGTCCGATTGCCGGCGAGTGCCATCCTCCGGGTCGAGCCCCGTGAACGTTCCAGTCGTTGTCTCGTGCAGGTCGCTGAGCATTGCCCTGTTCGCGTTCCGTCTCTGGGATTAGTGCGCTGTCCTGTCGCAGCGGTTCGCTACACAGGTTCCGGGTGGGGTATCTCGCCACGGCCCTTGTACAGCGAATCTCTGAGTCGCGACACTAGGTGCCGCCCTCGTGGAACTGGGCCCCGGCGAGATCACCCCAGCTCAGCATCGCGGTGTAGTCCAGCGCGAGCAAGCCGACGGTGGTCGCCGCCGGCGCGTTCCCCGGCGACGTGACGCCGGAAGAGCCGACCTCGCCGGTGTCGCGGTTGATCCCCAGGGTCCCCGCCGACGCCACCACGACGATGCCACTCGCGACCGCCGCCTCGACCGCCTGCACCAGCGGGTCGGTGGCGGCCGGCTCGAAGATAGGATGACCCAGCGACAGGTTCATCACGTCGATGCCGAGCACGTCGTTGTGCTGTACCACGTACTCGATCGCGGCCAGCACGTCGCTCGTGTAGCCGGCGCCGTCCTCGTCGAGCACCTTGAAGCCGATGAACGTGACCTTCCAGGCCGGTCCCCGGGACTCGCCGGCCGACGTGTCGCCACTGCCACCGATCAGCCCGACACCGTGCGTCCCGTGCCCGTAGTCGTCAACAGCGGCCATGAGCCGCACCGCCTGGTCGTCGTCGCGCCGGGTGAAATCGAAGAACGCCTCGATCCGGTCCGCACTCAGGTCCCTCGATGGGGTGACGCCGGAGTCGACCACCGCCACCCGGATGCTCTTGCCGGCCCAGTGGGCGCCGCCGGACGTGACGCCGCCATGCTTGGCCAGTCCCAACAGGGTGTCCTCAAGCATCGCGCCCGGCGTCTGTTCAGCGCTGGCCCGGACCACCGCGTCGATCGACAGCCTGGCAATCGACGGGTCCTCGCTGAGCAACGCCACGTCGGATGCCGACAGGGTCGCGGTCAGACCGTCGATCGAGGGGTGCAGCCGATGCACCGCCCGGCCCTCTGTCGTCAGCCACTGCGCCGTCGTCGCTTGGTGTCCGGGCTGGGTTTGCACGATGACCCGGACCGGGGAGGCGGAGTCGCCGTCGACGAACCGCCGCAACGCGTCATCCAGCTTGGCGTACTGGACCGGACCCAGCGGGGCGTCGTCGCGCCGTGCCGAGTCCGGTCGCTGAATGGTCCGGGACGGCGACGACATGGCGGTCACCACCGGCTGGACGATGACGGCCGCATGGCTCGCGCTCCCGGCCGATGACACCTGGACCACCGCCGAGGCCAGTCGCACGGCCCGGCGTGTGCCTAAGCCCAGACGCCGCGTCGGAACCGGCTGGATCGAGCGCTCGACACCCTCGGCCGATGCAAGCCGGTCGAACCGCACGGGCTCTGGCGTTTCCACCGCCTCGGGAAGCGGCTCGACCACCGAGGTTCCCGTGACCGGGCGGACGAACGGGTCGAAGCCGAAAGCCTCTCGCACGGGCTGAATGGTCTGGAACGCGGCGAGAGCGACACCAAGGGTGCCCAGGAGCGCGAACACGAACACCGGGCGAACACTGCCCGACCGCTTCTGTGTGCCGTGTGTCAAAACACTACTCATCTGGTCGAACTCGATTCACGAAGGGGTGCCTGGCCAGACACGACCCGCTAACCTCGGCGACCTAATGCAAACTCGGTACCAGATTGACGCTCACGTAGCCCGACGCGGTCACTGCGTCTGTAATCTGTTTAACATAAGTGTGTTACGGGATATTATGTCCAGATGATCCACCAGTTCGTGGCGGCAGAAGGCTCGGTCCACGCTCAGGCCGTGTTCTTATTTTAGCCATCTATAGCCAGGGTCGAGGCGGCCGTGTGACGATTTGGATACTCCCAGTGTCGCGGAATCCCTACATAATGGGTAGTGTGGTATCGGTGTCACCCGTATCTTGGGGTCGGCCCCTCACGTGTACTCATCTGTCGATGCGGCTACAGATCTGTCAATGCAACACACATGCGCCAGACCGACCGCCGGATTTCACGGTTCAGGTCGATTCAGCCCCCAGTAGATTCGGTTCGAGCCGGCACGATCGTCGTAATTGCACAGTTCGACACGCCCGAGTCACGCCACGACGACCCATCGTGGCAGATGCAACTCACTTGCTGATGACGTTGCTGGCGGGCGATGGAACGCACCGGTCGTGAGATCGGCGAGAATCAGGGAACCACGCCTGTGCGCCTCGAGCGGAACGGCGTGTACTTCGTGGACGTGCGCGCCGATGGGGATTGGGCCCTCTCGATCGACAGAACGCGCGAAGACGCGCGGGACGACGGAGGACGACATGTCGATTCGACCAGTGAAGCAGATTGTGCAGTCACAACCGACGATGGAAGGGGCGGGCGTCAGGCTGCGGCGCGCGTTCGGGTTCGGCAACACCAGCGACTTCGACCCGTTCCTGTTGCTCGACGACTTCCGGAACGACAACCCGAACGACTACCTAGCGGGGTTCCCGTGGCACCCACACCGGGGCATCGAAACCATCACCTATGTCCTCGCAGGCACCGTGGAGCACGGCGACAGCCTCGGGAACCGGGGCACCCTCGGCGATGGGGACGTCCAGTGGATGACGGCCGGCAGCGGCATCCTGCATCAAGAGATGCCGAAGGGAGACGCGCAGGGTCGGATGCACGGATTCCAGCTCTGGGCGAACCTGCCCTCGTCGCTGAAGATGACCACGCCGCGATATCAGGACGTGCAGGCACGCGATATCCCGGAGGTGATCGACGACGACGGCACGAAGGTACGGGTCATCTGCGGCAGCTTCTGGGGCAAGACGGGCCCGATAGACGGTGTGGCGGCCGACCCGCGGTATCTCGACGTCTCGGTCCCGCCGGGTACCACGAGGCGGCTGGCGGTCGAGACGCCCCGCCACGCGTTCGCCTATGTCTTTGCGGGGTCGGGCCGGTTCCATGACGCGTCGGCGCCGCAGCCGGTTCGGACGGAGCAGGTTGGCGCCGTCGCGACCCCCGGTGAGGAACCGGTGGGGAACTGGTCGCTCGTGCTCTTCGACGGCGGCGACGAGATCACCGTGCAGGCCGGCGACGAGGGGATCCGCTTTCTGCTCGTCTCGGGCAAGCCGATCCACGAGCCGGTGGCCTGGCAGGGCCCGATCGTCATGAACACGCAAGCGCAGCTACACCAGGCCTTCACCGAGCTGCGCCAGGGCACCTTCATCAAGGAGCGCGGGACGCTCTAGCTGGCTGCTGAAGAACGACTGTGATGGCTGAGAGGATGGGAGTCGGACCGTGCGACATCGCCCACGTCCACAACGTACCGCGATGCTGAAACGCTGCATCCACCGAAAACGCTCGACCCCCGCCCAGTTGGGCCGATCCAGGAACGGTGAACCGGTGCTCGGCCGATCAGACGCGGACCAGTTGCGGCAGGTGATCGAAGTGTTTGTCCCGCGCGTGCAGCGCCAGGTTGTGCTGCAGAACGAGCGCGGCCAACCACATGTCGTTCGTCGGAATCGGCGTGCCCTGTTTCCGGAGTTGCCGGAACACTGCGGCGTAGTGGTGGGTCGTCTGGTCGTCAGCGAACAGGACGCGGACCCCGTCCGTCAGGAGAAAACTCCGGAGGATCCGCTCGTTCTCCGCGGTACGGCGCCCGTGGGCAAAGCCGGCCCGAAGCTCGCCGAGCACGACAAACGGCAACAGGATCGCCTCGGCTTCCTCCAGGAGCGCCACTGTCCTGGTGAGGCCCTTGCAGAGATCGACGTATCGATTCGTGTCGAGCGCGACCCTCACCGCCAGAGGTCCTTGTCCAACCGATCCTGTGCAGCGAGCGCCGCCTCCAAGGCCTTGTCGGCCCTCCATGTTCCCGCGACGTCACCAAGATCCCGTCGCCTGTACGGTGCACCGCTCACCCCTGCCCCTTCCGCCAGCGCGTTGACGACGGCTTCGTTCAGACTCGTGCCCGCTTCACGCGCGCGCGTGCGCAAGGCGTCGTCGACAGCCGGCGGGATACCGCGAATCGTGTACTGCATGCATCCAGTATAGGCGTCGCATGCAATTTCAGCAAGCACATCGTCCATCTACCCGCAGATCGAGCCCGGGCCCTTGGCGCATAAATGGGAACTGGCCCGCAGCCGGTCCTGTCACAGTGACGAAGTCCGGGTGCTCGAACCACAAGGCATTGGGGTCGACACGCGTCGTGAACACCACATCCTGGCATCGGATGCGCGTTGATGCCCTCAACCTGACAGTGCCCATCGACCCGTCCGGCGAGCGGTTCTTGCTCCTCGAGCCCGCGAGCGCGGGCAGTGACGGTGGCGCGCGCCAGTCGCTCACGTTCGTCCTTCACTGATTCGAGGAGCCCAAAGAACGGGTGCCCGTCTCACCCTGCCTGCCACGGGTCCCACCTCACGGCTCGACCGTTATCTCGCCTATGGCCCAGGGGTGGTCCGTGCAGTGATAGAGAAACGTGCCGGGCTCGTCGAACGTGACGAACTCCCACGTCGCGGGCTCGAGGGTGGCGGTGGTCCAGCCACCGTCTCGCGCCGCGATGGTGTGCGCCATCTCGCCGTTGTTGAGGAACCGCACGCGCACACCGGCGGTGACCAGGGCGCGCACCGGGTTGAACGCATGTTCCCTGATCGCGAATCGCCGGCCGCCGACCGACCAGGAGGGATTCTCGATGAGCGTCGCGACCTCGATCGCGCTGGTCGCGCGCGGGGCTGGGCCCGACGGCGGGAGGTCTGCCCATGGGTCCGCCACAGGCACGCCGCGCGCCGGCACGGTCCCGTCCAGCGTGAACGCCCACAGCTCGCGGCCCATCGAGATGGCGATGAACTGCTGGCCGTCGATCTCGTACGAGACCGCCGGGCCAGGTCGCATCCGCGCCCCCTCGGGCGCGGTCTGGAACGCCCATACCCTGTCGCCGGTCCGCGCGTCGTAGGCCTCGACCAGTCCATCGGGCGCGCCTCTGAACATCAGGCCGCCGGCGGTCGTCAGCGGACCACTTGTGCCGAGCAGCCTCGTGGGCACCTCGTGCTTCCACACCACCCGGCTGGTCCGCGTGTCGACGGCGGCAATGATGCCGATCCCATCGGGAAGCGTGAGCTGAAAACCACCGGCGTTCGACAGCCACGGGTCCTGGGGGCGCCGCGCGAGTCCGACCATCGCCTGGCCCTGCGCGTAGATATAGCCGGTCTGCGGGCTGTAGGACATTGGCGTGACCCGCACCCGCGGAATCGGGACGCCGGGCGCCACGATGGTGTGCTGATTCACCGAGGGCGGCGTGAACCCGCTGCAGTTGAGCTCGAACGGCGGTGGCACCCTGTCGCGCCAGAAGGAGCAATCGGGCAGGATGCTCTCGGCGCCCACTGGGAACGGTTGGGTTGCCGCCGTGCGCTGGTACGCGTCCTGCGGCACCGGCCGTTCCTCGATCGGCACGAGCGACTCCCCGGTCTCCCGATCGAGCAGGAACAGGTAGCCATCGGCCCGCATCGCCGCCACCGCCTTGCGGGGCTGTCCCTCGGTCTCAGCCTCGTAGAGCAGCAGCGGGGTGGCGATGTCGGCGTCCCAGACATCATGACGGACCACCTGATAGTGCCACCGGCGCTCGCCGGTTTCGATATCGAGCGCGACCACCGAGGCGGTGAACAGGTTGTCGCCCGCGCGGATCTCGCCGCCGAACATCGGCACCGGGTTCCCGGTAGCGAAGTACACCATCTGCAGGTCCGGATCGACGGTCCCGACCAGCCAGACCCCGCCGCCACCGAGCTTCCAGGTGTTCGAGTCTTGCGGCCAGGTGTCGTGGCCAAACTCGCCCGGACGCGGCACGACGAAGAACGTCCACTGCGTCTCGCCGGTCGTGGCGTCCAAGGCGACGATGCGCCCCTGCCCGCCACTGTCGCCGTTGGCCACGCCCACGAAGACCTTGCCCTGCGCATACATCGGCGCCGTGGTGACCGTCTCTCCAAACTGCTGCGGCACGCTGCCGACCGATTCGGCCCACACCAGCTCGCCGCTGTCCTGGCGCAGCGCCGCCACCTGCGAGTTCCGCAGCCCGACGAACACGAGGTCGTCGCCCAGACCGACACCCTGCCACGACGGGACCATCTGCTCGTCCGCGCTCGGCGGCTGCCAGCGCCAAACGGTCTCGCCGGTCCCAGCGTCGATCGCGAAGATGTTGGCCCCTGCCGTCAGGTAGAGGACGCCGTCCTTGACCACCGGCGTCGCCCGTGACGCCGCGCCGCCCTCGAGCGATGTCACCCAGGCCCCGCCGAGCCGGCCGACGGTCGCAGTCGTGACGTCGGTCAGGGTCGAGTAGCGCGAGCTCGACCAGTCGCCACCGACCAACGGCCAGTCCTGTGCCGGATGGCCACGCCCACTCTCGGGGCCCTGCCCCTGCAGGCCGCCCGACAGGGCCAGCACACCGACGGCAATCGCCACGACGAATCGACGCTGACGTCTGCGCATATCGATTCGAACTCTCCATGAGACGTCCAACCTTGTCAAGCAATGCCGTTGGTGTCTGCACCCGGCGGGCGGTTCCTGATGGTCGAAGAGACGGACACGGACGACGCCACCGCTGTCGCTGCCGGACATTCGGGTGCTTGCGCCGGTCGCTGTTGATCGTGAGCGTGGGCGAAACGACGGGTTCCGCCCGTCAGGGTCGGGATCCGTCACGGACACAACAACTTACAGCGATCTTGACTGGCGAACGAGGTGCCTCTGTCGGGATTTTTCATCCGCAACGGCAAGGGGTACGGTGCATCAGCTCCCAAGGGTGCCGCGGCTTGCTACCTCAAATCATCGTAAATTGTTGTCTCCGTTGCAGATCCATACCACAGCCTAGCTGTCGACGCGCTGCCGCCATCAGCCCAGAAGGCTGACTGATCAACAGCGAACGGTGCAAGCACCCTTTCTCGTCTTAAATGTGACGTTCCAGCTTATTTCTGACGCAACGGCGGCCAAGATTGTGATGTTGTTCGGTTACGGTGTTTCGGTAACGGTTCTGTACTTTCCGATCACCTACATCGTTTCCGACGTGATTACCGAGGTGTACGGTTACGCTGAGGCAAGAACAATATTGTGGTACACGATAGTCGCGTCGGTCCTTGCAGGACTCGTGTATCAGCTCGCCGTGGCGGTTCCAGCAGCGCCTTTCTTCGAGGGCGGAGACGCATACGCCACGGTGTTCGGCATTGTCCCTAGAGTTCTAGTGGGAGGATGGCTGACCGTCTTCGCGGGTGACATTTCGAATAATTATGTCTTGGCGAAACTGAAGGTCAGGACGAACGGCCGATTTCTTTGGCTTAGGACCATCTCGTCGACAGTGGTTGGACAGTTCGTGAATACAGCTATCTTTTACGTGGTCGCCCTGGCGGGCGTTTTACCTGCTGATGCCCTCGTGGAAGGAATCCTCGCTGGCTGGATAATGAAGACGTGCGTCGAGGCCGTGTTTACGCCTCTGACATACGGTATAGTGTCAGCCGTCAAGAAGGTGGAAGGCGTCGACTTTTATGACCGAGAGACTAACTTCAATCCGTTTGCGGTCGGATCTTCGGGCCGATTTCCTGGCGCAGGCCGACGAGCGATGGTGCGTCCAGCACTGGGACGCGTGAGAGGGCCAGGACTGTGGCAATCTACGAAGTCGGTGCAACTGAGCTGAAGGCCGTCGAGGAGACATCCTTCGGCAATGCCGGCCTTCGGGAACGAACAGATCTGCAGCGGCTCCTGCGGGACCAGATCGAGGCAGTCTCGCCAGATACCCTCGTGATAGCCGAGGAGTTCGGCGAATGGACGGAATCGCGGCGTCGGATCGACCTGCTGGGGATCGACAAAGCCGCCAACCTGGTGGTCATCGAGGACGCCTGCCGCG
>JADFPE010000205.1 GCA_022562495.1 Acidobacteriota bacterium | reverse complement strand
AAGTGCAGGCTCAGCCAGGGAAATGTCGCCCAGACACCGAAGCCGACCCCGGCGAAGACGTAGACCGCGAGGGCGACCTGAGACCCGTAGCGGAATCGATCCAGCCGAAACAACGGCGTGAGGTTTCGCCCTTCGATGTGCCACACGAGAAAGAAGTACTGCCAGGAATGGAAGAAATTCATCACGAAGAAGGCCTCGGCGAACGAGTTGAATCCCCAGCACACGACCGAGACCGGGACGAGGAACGCCAGCAGGAATACTTTCTGAAACGAGACGCGGTAGCCGCGCCGCTGCAGCCGCCAGTAGGCGTAGACGTAGTAGACGCAGAACGGGATCGCGAAGGCGAGCAGAGTGAAGGTCGCGTAGCGGCTGTAGATGTTCGCGACGACCGGAATCTGATCGAAGAGAGCCTCGCCCAGGGCGGGCATGCTGCCCAGGTGGCGGTCGTGGTTCGCGATGTGGAGGAACAGGCTGGCCCCGCCCACGATCGGTCCCGCATAGATCAACAGGTTCAATACGTAGTCGAGGCGTCTGCCCACCTGAAGATCGTTGCCCCGCTTCTGGTCGTAGATGCGTCCGATACCGAAAGTCTGGAGGCTCGAGTGGTAGACGTCCCACCAGATCGACAGGATCCCGATCGCGGCGACAACCACCGGCGAGAGGAGCATCGCCGTAAGGAGCACCGCGGGAACGACGGTGAAGCGAATGGGATGCCGTCGAAAGACTCGCGGATTCCCATGGCTCCGAAAGAATACGATCACCAGGTGAGACGAGATCACGACACCCATGAAGGCGTCCTTGAGCGTAGTGGCGTAGAAGTAGCCGCCGACCTGTTCCAGCGGGTAGTTCATGACGGGGCTCAGATAGAACGGGAGGAAGACCAGTACCCCGAGCAGGGGCGCCGCGATGAACAGCGCTCGCGCGCGGCAATCCCCGAGGATGTACTCGTACTGATCCGTCGTCAGCAGCGTGTTCAGCACCACCGGCACGACCCCGGCACGGATGCAGCCCAGGAAGATGACCGGGAAGTCGACGGTATCGAGCACCAGCATGGCGACCCGCGACTCCGCCTCGAGGCGGTGCGCTCGGAGCAGCCTGCCCATGCGCGCGCACCCGTCGCGCAGGGCGCCGTAGGTCAGGGTCCGCTCGGGATCGATGAAGGCGGGCTTGTCGCCGCGGCCCTGTTCGGCGTGGCGGTCGACGAAATCGACCGCGGCGTTGTAGTCGCGAGGATAATCCATGGCTACACTCCAGAGGCGCGCACTGGATGCCCACCCTAGTTCACGCGAGTGACAACCAGCAAGTCTACGCAACCGGCATCCGTCCCGATTCAAGGCCGTGCTGACTTATGACAACGGGGGGCGGCGCCAGACGATCGAACCCGGTGGCCGGCATTCTACGTGGGCCCACGGGCGGCCACAGCGAAGCCAGTGCGACCGTTTCGATCCGGAACAATCACTGCGTCGTTTCGGGGCGACAGTCGGCCAGCCCAAGGGGGGGTTCGCTCCGACAAGGACGCTGAACGCCACCGTCGAACTGGCCAAACCTATTTATTCCCACATATTTACGAGCGGTCGATCTACCGCAGCAAAGAGTCTCCTCACCGCCCACCGGCAGCTGGCAGGAGCCTTGCTCCTATGTCTGGTCGGGCATGCGCGACGAACCGACGACCGAACGACACACGGGGCGCCGACCGTTCGCAGTGCCGCGTGCTCGAGACCCCTGACCGGATTCTCGAGCGCCAGCTCACCATCGAGATGGACGACGGCTCGCGCCGGACGTTCACCGCGTACCGCGTGCAACACTCCAACGTTCTCGGCCCCTACAAGGGGGGGGTCGCTTTCACCCCGGACTCGAGATCTCGACCCTCGCCGAGCTGGCCTCGCTGATGACCTGGAAGGCCTCTTTGGCCGGCCTGCCGTTCGGCGGCGGCAAGGGAGGCATCCGTGTCGACCCGGAACAACTCAGTCGCAGGGAGTTGCGCCGCCTGACGGAGGCGTACGTCCAGGCATTCTGCGAGGCGATCGGCCCGGACACGGACATCATGGCGCCGGACCTCAACACCAACGACGCACTGCTCTGCCTGGGTGTCGATATCCTCATTCCCGCCGCCATCGGAGGTGTCATCACCGCGGGCAATGCCGACCGCGTCCGTGCCCGCGTGATCGTCGAGGGCGCCAACGGCCCTGTCTCGGGCATGGCCGATGTCTGCCTCCAGCAGCGCGGCATTCGCGTCGTGCCCGACGTCCTCGCCAACTGCGGCGGCGTCGTCGGCAGCTACATCGAGTGGCGACAGAACCGACGGGACACCGAGTGGAGCGACGACCAGGTGCTGCGGATGTTCCTCGAGTGCCTCCACAACACCTACTCGCGCGTGCACCAGACGATGACCGAGCGGAGCGTCCCGATGCGCTTGGCCTGCTACATGAACGCCGTCGGTCGAGTCCTCGACCGGTGGAGTTCGGAGCGCACACCTGTCGCGCCGATCCTCGAGGGCGCCCTCTCGGCCAACGCCTGACCCGGAGCGATACGACGCGGCCAACTCCGGAGCAGGTCGTGGTCGGATGGTGGTGGACACGCCACGCACTGGGCCAGCCATGGCGAACGAATTCGGCGCATTTCCCCCCTCTACTTCCTATACCTGTTGGTGGCCATTGCCGTGCTTCCTCCCTTGCTGGCGTTGGTGGGGCGACCAGACACGCTGTTGCGCGTACTCGAACATCGGACCGACGCTGCGTGCCCACGGAGACGGGCCCGTCCACGGCCTCGCCCAGGTATTTCGATCTGCAACGGTGAACTGATGATCGAGCGTGTCGGGTCCGACGCGCGTGCACCGTTCGACCACACGCAGGGGGTCGGGGAGATGCCAATTCGCCCCACCCTGCGGTGCCCCGCCCGGCGTGACACTGAGCTCGGCGGCCTGCGCCCCGGACCGACCGAAGCGAGCGCTGGGGTCGCCGCGCCGGCGCTACGGCGCCGGGAACCGGACGATGCGGTCGGCGCCCGCGATGCCACCAAGCCAGATTTCGTCACCGACCTGGAGCCCCACCGTACCCATGAGAAAGTGCTCGTTCGACGGGTACCGGACGATCTCTTCGGCCGTCAGCCGCTCGGGGTCGACCTTCGCGACCCGCGAGGTCACGCCGTCGCACTCTTGCCTGCCCAGGCACTGCGCGAGCGCGGCGTCGTCGTCCCAGATGTGGCCGGCCGCCAGCAACGCGCCGTCGGGCGCCCAGCGCACGTTGTCGACGTGAAACCCGACGTCGACCGAGTCCTGCTGCACCGGTGTCTGGCCGCGCGAGAGCCGGACCAGCGAAAGGGTCCCCCATCCGCCGATATAGAACCACCGGCCGTCCGGCGACGAGACGAGCCCGTTCGGACCGTTCAACTTGCTGCCGGGCACCTCGGTCCACCCGTCACCCGGCTGCCACTCCCAGAGCTCGCCGACCGGCCGGTTGAAGTGCGTCGCCGCGAAGCCACGTCCGGGCAGCGCCGTCACCGAGTTGAACGTGACCCCCTCAGGCGCTTCGGCGCAACCCCGCCAGGTCAGCCGCGGCGTCCCGACCCGGGCGTCGACCTCGAAGACCTCGATCGCCTCGCGGGCACCATGCCGCACCACATAGAGCGTGTGCCGGCCGTTCGCTCCGGGACGCAGGCTCAAGCCGTGCGGCCGGAACCCACCGGTCACCGGTCGAGAGCACTCACCAAAGATGGCGTCGGGCCGCGATCCGTAGGTGGGGGTCGGAAAGATCACCGTCGAGCGATGGTTGCGGGTGTCGATCGCATAGAGATACCCGTCGTCCTCCATTCCGGATGCGAGCACCCACGGCGTGTCGGGCACCAGCACCAGGTCCTCCGGGCTCACCGGGCCGCACACGAACTGGATGTCGCCGTCCGGCGTGCACTGCGCCGCGCTCGGGGCGGCCAGCACCAGCCCACCGATAGCCGCCAGGAACAACACTCGCGTCAACATCATTCCTCTCCTCCCATTCAGCGCGCGACATGCACCGCTACGGGAGCGACTTGCCGCCGACCCGCTCGCTGAGCCGCGTCCGTCACGCGCCCTCCCCCCCTGCGCCGGGTGTCGTTCGAGTCTCGTGAGGACCGAGTGTGGTACCGGGTTCGAGCGGCATCAGTCGCTGAGAATCAGCTGATTATACTTGCGGCACGGGCTCGTCTCTCAGAGGGGTGTGGCGCAGGCTGTCACGCCTGCGCGGCAAGGGGGAAGCGGTGTCCCACGAGCGCGGGGACCCGGGGATGACACCCGCCACAAAGAAACCCGGCCGTGTGGGGCGGGGCTCGGTGTATAACGGTGTTGATCTGGACGCCCACAAGGGCATCCGAGATGAGGGGAGCTGCCCTGCCAGCAGGACCGGGGTGGACTTGACGGGGACCAACTCATGACGACTCGACGCCATCGTTACGCGGCAGCGGCTGGTGCCGTGCTGACGCTCGCCATCACCGGTCACGCCGGTCTGGCACACCTGTCGGGTCGGGCGCCGGGACCCGCCTCGTGGAAGGGGGATCTGACGCCGATCACCGCCGCGGACTGGAGCTATGACAGCGCCGAGCATCTGCTCGACCGCGCGGGCTTCAGCGGCACACCGGAGGAGATCCAGAAACTGGCGGACATGACGCCCGAGCAGGCGGTCCGCGCCTTCGTGTACTACGAGGGCGTCTCGAACGACCGCCTGCCCCCATTCGTGCATTCAGGCTTCTGGGACGAGACGCTGACGCGCTTCCCGCCGAGCCGACCGGCCGCCACCGAGCGGGCGATGAAGCACGGCGAGAGCATGGGCGTCCGGGTGAAACCGGACCACGTCAACCGCCACATGCAGCCGGTCTCCGATCGCTTCTTCTACTGGCTGCGTGCGACCCAGCTGGAAACCCGCCGCGTTGGTTACTGGTGGGCCGAACGGATGCTCGACACCGCCCGCCCGCTGGAAGAGAAGATGGCGCTGTTCTGGCATGGGCATGTCGCCACCGCCCAGAACAAGGTCCGCGACTATCGCAAGATGCTCGCCCAGATCGAGATGTTCGAGCGTCACGCGACCGGCACCTTCGGCGGCCTGCTGGTCGCGGTCGCGCAGCACCCGGGGATGCTGTCTTACCTCGATGCCGGTGTGAATGTGAAGGGGGCCGCCAACGAGAACTTCGCTCGCGAGGTGATGGAGCTGTTCACGATGGGCGTCGGCAACTACACGGAGCAGGACGTCCGCGAGGGCGCGCGCGCCTTCACCGGCTGGAACTTCGAGGACCTCGACTTCGTCGTCAACGCCGCGCAGCACGATGACGGTCCGAAGACGTTTCTGGGTCGCACCGGCAACTTCGACGGCGTGGACGTGCTCGAGATCATTCTCGAGCAGCCGGCCACGGCCGAGTACATCGCGGCCAAGATCTTTCGCTTCTTCGTTCGCGACGATCCGTCGCCCGAGCTGACCGCCCGGCTCGGCGCCGTGCTGCGGGACAACGACTACGAGCTCCGGCCGCTGTTGACGACCCTGTTCCTGTCCCGGGACTTCTACAGCGAGGCCAGCCACGGCACCCACATCAAGGGCCCGGTCGAGCACGTGATCACCATGCTGAAGCAGCTCGGCGCCCACGACGTGCCCGGCGTGCCAGACTTCAACAGCACCACGATCGCGCTGGGCCAGCACCTGCTGAACCCGCCGTCGGTCGCAGGGTGGGCCCAGGGCAGGTCATGGATTACCCCTGCCCTCCTCCAGGAGCGGGGCAACGTCGCCTTCGACTACCTGTTTCCCAACGTCATCGACTTCCGGGACCCGAACTTCCTGTCCCGGCGTGGCGATGGGATCGTGGGCGAGCGCCTGCGTCGTGGCCTGGACTTCAGCGCAGCGATTGCCCTGGATGATCCTGAGGCTGCTGCCAACCCCGACAAGATGCTGGCGTTCGACCTGGCGAACAGAGAGCGGGACGAGCTGTTCAACACCCGCGTCTCCGGGTACCGCGCATGGGCCCAGGCCATGCGCAAGCTGATTCCGACGCCGCGGGGCGCCGCCCGGATCAACCTGACTCAGATCGTCCTGGACTCCGGCTCGAAGACCACCGGCGCGGCGGTGGATGCCTTGCTGGAACGGTTCCTGCGGCTCCCGGTGTCGGACGACACACGCCGCGCGTTCGTTGCGCTCCTGGATGCCGAGCTCGGCACCACCGACCTCGCTCGCGCCCAGACCTATATGGAAGATCCGCTGCGCATGGTGACCCACCTCATCATGAGCACCCCGGAATACCAGATCAACTAGGCCAGCATGCTCGCTGACATGACGAATGTGCACCAGTTGGCGGCCGCCGGGGACGGCTACGGCGCGCACGTGCGCGCCCGCGAAGGCGCGGCGTGGGGCGTTGGGGCCCCACGAGCGACCGAGCCGGGGTGTGGGGCGGCGCCCCACGTCAGGATGGACGGGGCGTAGCCCCGTGGAGACCGCGATGACCAACCGAAGCAAGAAGCTGTGCGAATTGAGTGGCGTGTCCCGCCGCCAGGCGATCAAGATCGGCGCCCGTGGCATCGGCCTGGGTCTGCTCGGTGGCGTCGCCCCCCTGCCGCCGCTGTTCGGGGCGACCTCGGAAGCGCTGGCCGCTACCGAGGGCAAGATCCTGGTGGTGTTCGAGTGGTTCGGCGGCTACGACGGCCTGAGCACCTTTGTCCCGTACGGTGACGACGCGCTGTATCGGCACCGGCCGACCATCGGCGTCCGCGAGGCTGACGTGATCAAGGTCGATGATCATTTCGGCTTCCAGCGGTCGATGGTGGGCATGCACCGGCTCTGGGAGGAGGGCAACCTCGCCGTCATCCACGGTACGGGCTATGACCAGCCGTCGTTCTCCCACTTTGCCTCCAGCTCGTACTGGCACACCGGTGCTCCCAACAGCGGTGAGGCGTACGGATGGTATGGCCGCACCGCCGACGCACTGGATCCGGCGGGGTCTCCCAATTACCTGGTCAACATCGCCGCGGCGCAGACGCTGGCCGTGCGGGCTCGCGACCACGTTCCGGTCGTCTTTGACGATCCGAACGCGTTCAGCCGAGACATGTTCCACTCGCAGCGCTCGGCGATCGAGGCGCTGGATACCGGGCAGGTGGCCCGCGGCGATGTGCACCAGTTCCTGTTGGACGTCAGTCAGAGCGCCCGCGAGGCCTCGGCTCTCGTCAGCCAGGCGTGGGACAACTACAACGGCACCCGCAACCCCGACCTACGGCTGCTGGACCTCGACAAGGTCGTGGCGCTGATCGAAAACGACTTCCCGGCGCGGCTCTATTACGTGCGGCTCCGCAACAGCTTGTTCGACACGCACGTCAATCAGGAGAGCCCGCACAATCGCCAGGTGCAGTATTGTTCAGACGCCGTCTGGGGGTTCTTCGAGGAGATGAAGCGGCTCGGCAAGCAGGACGAGGTGGCCATTCTCGTCCACAGCGAGTTCGGTCGACGCGTGCCGGAGAACACCAGCCTCGGCACCGACCATGGAACTGCCAATGTCACCTTCGTGCTCGGCGGCGGGGTCACCGGCGGTCAGTACGGCAGCCCGCCCAGCCTGACCGAACTCGTGCTCGGGGACAACTTACAGCACACGACCGACTTCCGGCGCGTGTACGCCACCGTCATCGAGGAGTTCCTGGGGTACTCGAAGTCGGAGACCGTGCTCGGGCGCAAGTTTCAGACGCTGGGCATGTTCACCTGACGGGGTCCGCGACAGTGTCACGTAGTCGACCCTCCGGGCAGAAACGTTCGAGAAAACGCGAGTTTCTGAACGCACTCGAACGACACCAGGTGCTGGAGTGAGCACGAGTGAGCAGGCGTTGGCTCCTCGCGGGCATAGTCTTGGGCATAGTGGACCATGGTCAGGCGGCCGTGTCCTTGTCGACTTCCCAGCCCGAAAACACCAGTACTGCCGGGTGGCACTTCAGCGCGCGCGCGATCACCTTGGCTCGTTCGACTCCGAGATTGACTCTGTCGTTCTCGATCGCTGAGATCGTCGACTGGGGAATCCCCGTCAGCCTCGTCAGATCGTTCTGGCTCATCTCCTGAAGCTCGCGAATCATCCGCACGGACTGCCCCACCGAGACATCCACCGTCTTCCGCGCCCGTCGAAACATCTTCTTGTTCATGGCTACTTCTTTCGATAATCGTGAGCCGTGATGTCTATGACCAAGACCTCGCACTGGCGATTGGCAACTCTGTAGATGACGCGATACTGAAGACCCAGGCGCGAAGAGCGATGTCCAAGCCACTCACCTCGTCACGTCTCGTCGTGGAATCCCTTGATCAGCCGGCGTGCGAATCTGCTCCGTCTGTGAAGCTGGACGCCGTGCAGTCTTGCTCGACGGGATGATCAAGAAGCAGGACAGGAGACCGCCCGCAATGATGGAACGCTTGAGACAGATGCAGAAAGACCAAGACGGCTGAGAGGCCTGGTGCTGTTCCCCTTGATTACCGAGTGGAGAGACGGTATAGTCCTTCACATCGGTAACCGAGTGATACCACGATGAGCAAGCCATCCGACCTCGTGCAGGGCACGCTGGACCTACTGATTCTCAAGATCCTCGCCCTGGAACCGCTCAACGGCTGGGCGATCGGTCGGCGGCTCAAGCAGGTCTCGGACGAGGTGCTCAAGGTCAGCGACGGGTCGTTGTATCCGGCGCTGCACAAGCTCGAGCAGCAGGGCTGGATTACCGCCGAATGGCGACGCAGCGAGAACAACCGTCGGGCAAAATTCTACGCGTTGACCCGTCCCGGCCGGACGCATCTCGCACGGGAAACCGCGCACTGGGAGCGGCTCTCCGCCGCCATCTCGCACGTGGTTCGGCTCGAGGAAATCTGAAACATGGAACTCGAACGCTGGTACCACCGTATCCGGGCCGGTCTGCGCACGCTGTTTCTCCGGCGGC
>JADFPE010000012.1 GCA_022562495.1 Acidobacteriota bacterium | reverse complement strand
GGAAGATTCGGGGACGGCAGCACCCAGGGCAGACCGGTGTCGTCCTGATACATCTCGCGCTGCCACCCGTCGAGCGGCAACACCTCGAGCGTGGCGCGCAGCCCCAACGTCTCGTTGCACAAACGGGCCAGCTCCCCTATTGTCAGCCCGTGGCGGAGCGGGATCGGGCACAGCCCGACGAACGACTCGAACCCTGGTTCCAGCACGGCACCCTCGACCGCCAGACCACCCACCGGATTGGGACGGTCGCACACGACGACCGGGACGCCGTGGGTCGCGCACGCTCGAAGACAGCTGGTCATCGTGTGGATGTACGTGTAGACGCGCGTGCCGACATCCTGCAGGTCGATGACGAGCAGGTCGAGGCCAGACAGCATCGCACCGGTCGGCTCGCGCGTCTCACCGTAGAGCGAGTAGATTGGCACGTCGAAGACCGGGTGCCGGGCGTGGTCGGTCTCGACCATGTTGTCCTGGACGTCCGACCGGAACCCGTGCTGTGGTCCGAACAGCGCTGCCAGCGTGACACCGGGCAACGCGGCGACCGTCTCGGAGACGTGCCGGAACGTGGCGTCCACCGACGCCGGGTTCGCGACCAGACCGACCCGCTGGCCGGAGAGACGGGAGGCCAGCCGCGCGGATCCGGGGGTGACGGGCACGGGGGGATTATAAGAAAAGTAAGGAGACAGGAGGCAGGAGAACGACCACACCGGGAATGGCCGGCACCGACCCGGACCCCATGCTAACATTCTGCCGCAGCTTCTGAGTCTGTTCATGACCGCTCCAGCGCTTCATACACATTCTGAGCATCCCGGTCCGCCGGCTCCCAGTCAGCCGGTGCGTCCGTTCTTGAAGTGGGCGGGCGGAAAGCGCCAGCTCTTGCCCCGCCTTCGGGAGTTCTATCCAGAGGCATTCGCCGCGTATCGCGAGCCGTTTCTGGGCAGTGGGGCCGTGTTCTTCGATCTGGTGCAGCAGGGCCGACTGGCCGGCCGCCGAACATGCCTGACCGATACGAACGGTGACCTGGTCGGCTGCTATTCCCGCGTGCGAGACGAGCCAGAGGCTGTCATCCAGCGCCTACGACGTCTCACCGCTGGCTACAAGCGAGATCCAGAGCGGCACTACTACCGCGTGCGGCACAAGTTCAATCCCGCGCGAGAGGCAATTTCGAACGGACATGGAATCGAGAGCCGTCGATACACCGCAGACCTGGCGGCGATGCTCGTCTACCTGAACCGGACCGGCTTCAATGGCCTGTTCCGCGTGAATTCCAAGGGCATGTTCAATGTGCCACTCGGTCGGTACTCGAATCCGAGGATCTGTGACACAGAGAATCTCCGGAACGTTGCGGCGGTGCTGTCGGCCAAGACCATCTCGATCGAACAGGTGCGCTATGCGGACGCGTTGGCCTGCGCCGACGCCGGGGACTTCGTCTACCTGGACCCACCGTATGCGCCGTTGAGCGCAACCGCGCAGTTCACGTCCTATACGTCTGAGGGCTTTTCCACCGCCGACCAAGAGCAGCTGCAGCGAACGATCATCCGACTGGCTCACAAGGGGTGCTGGGTGCTGCTCAGCAATTCCACCGCGCCCGAGGTCGCCGAGCTCTATGACGGAAACCGGGACGCCGAGCGAGCAGGCTTGCACGCCTACCAGATTCCGGCGAGGAGGATGATCAACTCGAACGCTTCTCGTCGCGGGCAGGTGTTCGAGTACCTCATCACGAACATTCCACAGCGAGTCAGCCAATCATAGATGCCGGGTGGAGCAGCGGCGGTTGCCAGCGGGGCGGACCTCGAGCAAGAGGTGGCAGCGCTGGCCATCAGGATCGGCCTGGACGTACGGCGGCAGGTCAAGGTCGGCCGACGTCTGTGGGGAGCGGAGCGGTCGATCGATGTCGTGGTCAGCCGACCGGCAACCAATCAGAGTTTGGGGATCGAGTGCAAGTGGCAGGGTGGGAGTGGTTCCGCCGAAGAGAAGATCCCCGCCACCATTCAGGACATTGCAGCCTGGCCCATTCCCGGGCTGGTCGTGTTTGCTGGGCAGGGGTTCTCAACCAACATGACGTCGTACCTGCACTCGACCGGCAAGGCCGTGTCGTTTGAGGATCTGGAGGGATGGATCCGACTCTTCTTCGGTCTTGCCG
Organism: Acidobacteriota bacterium; assembly: GCA_022562495.1. Classification (GTDB taxonomy): domain Bacteria; phylum Acidobacteriota; class Vicinamibacteria; order Vicinamibacterales; family UBA8438; genus NP936. The sequence goes on along the minus strand of JADFPE010000012.1, from coordinate 34,473 downwards.
AACCACCGGCCGGAATCAAGGACACGGCTTTGTAGCGGTGGATCTGGACCGGGCCACGATGCCGGTCCGGGGCCACCGAACGAGATACTCGTGACGAACAGCGAGCTGCATACCGATCTGAGAACCGCCGTGCGCGAGCTGTGCTCGCGCTTTCCGGACAGCTACTGGCGGGAGCTCGATGCCCAGGAGGCCTACCCCGAGGAGTTCGTCCGCGCACTGACCGAGGCGGGGTATCTGGCGGCGCTGATTCCCGAAGATCTCGGCGGGTCCGGGCTGGGGATTGCCGAGGCCTCAATCATCCTGGAGGAGGTCAACCGATCGGGTGGCAATGCCGCGGCGTGTCACGCGCAGCTGTACATCATGGGGACCCTGCTCCGGCACGGCTCCGAGGCGCAGCGGCGTCACTACCTGCCGAAGATTGCCAGCGGCGAGCTCCGGCTACAGGCCTTCGCCGTGACAGAGCCGACGACCGGGACCGACACGACCCAGATGAAGACGATGGCGGTGCGCCGGGGCGACCACTACGTCGTGAACGGCCAGAAGGTCTGGATCTCGCGGGTCGAGCACTCGGACCTGATGCTCCTGGTGGCGCGCACGACCCCGCTCGAGGAGGTGAAGAAACGCACCGAGGGGTTGTCGGTGTTCTTGGTGGATCTCCGGGAGGCGATCGGACACGGCATGACCGTGCGGCCGATTCGCGCCATGATCAACCACGCGAGCACCGAGGTGTTCTTCGACGATCTCGAGGTGCCGGTCGAGAACCGGGTCGGAGACGAGGGGCAGGGCTTCCGGTATCTGCTCGACGGGCTGAACGCCGAGCGGATTCTCATCGCCGCCGAATGTGTCGGGGACGGACGGTGGTTTATCGAGCGGGCCAGCCGCTATGCCCGGGACCGGGTCGTCTTCGGACGACCCATCGGCCAGAACCAGGGGATCCAGTTTCCGATCGCCAGGGCGTATGTCAACGTCGAGGCGGCCGACCTGATGCGTATCCGCGCCGCCGACCTGTTCGATGCCGGCGACCCGTGCGGCGCCGAGGCCAACATGGCCAAGTTGCTGGCGGCCGACGCCTCCTGGGAGGCGGCCAACGTCACCATGCAGACCTACGGCGGGTACGGATTCGCCCAAGAGTACGATATCGAGCGCAAGTTCCGCGAGACCCGGTTGTATCAGACTGCGCCGATCTCGACGAACCTGATCCTGGCCTACATCGGCCAGCACGTGCTGGATCTGCCCCGCTCCTTCTGAGGACCCTGGCAGGGTGCAAAATGACAAGGGTCGGTTTTCGGAGCGCGGCGCCCGGCTGGCAAGGCGCGACGAGGGAGCAGCCAGGCAGGCTGTGACCGAGGAAGCAACGTCGCCAGACGGGATGCCCCGCCCGAAAACCAGGCCGCTCGACGGGGTCACGGTGCTGTCGCTCGAGCAGGCGGTGGCCGCGCCGTTCACCACCCGGCAGCTCGCCGATCTGGGCGCCCGGGTGATCAAGATCGAGCGACCCGGTGTCGGCGACTTCGCCCGGGGCTACGACACGACGGTGCACGGGTTGTCGTCCCACTTCGTCTGGCTGAACCGTTCGAAAGAGTCGCTGACACTCGACGTGAAGCACCCCGATGCGTCCGAGGTGCTGCGCCGGTTGCTCGACCGGACGGACGTGTTCGTGCAGAACCTGGTGCCCGGCGCGACGGCGCGGCTGGGGCTGTCGGCGACCGTGCTACGCGAGGCGCACCCGCGGCTGATCGTGTGCGAGATCTCCGGCTACGGGTCGAGCGGCCCCTACCGGGACCGGAAGGCCTACGATCTGCTGATACAAGCCGAGGCGGGGCTGGTGTCGATTACCGGTACCGCCGACGAGCCGGTCAAGGTGGCGATCCCGGTTGCCGACATCGCCGCCGGCATGTATGCCTACTCCGGTATCCTGACCGCCTTGCTGATGCGGCACCAGACCGGTACGGGCACGGTGGTGGAGGTGTCGATGCTCGAGGCGCTCGGCGAGTGGATGGGGTATCCGATGTACTACGGGACCTATGGCGGCGCCGAGCCGCCCCGCACCGGTGCGCGCCATGCGGCGATCGCGCCCTACGGCCCGTTCGCCGGTGGGGATGGGGAAGTGGTGTACCTCGGGGTGCAGAACGAGCGTGAGTGGCGGGCGTTCTGCACGCAGGTGCTCCGGCGGCCGGCGCTGGCCGAGGACCGGCGGTTCGCCTCGAACGCCTCGCGTGTCGAACACCGAGCGGCGCTCGACGCGGAGATCGAGACTGTGTTCGCCCGGTTGCCGACCCCGGAGATTCTCGAGCGATTGGAGTCGGCCCGTATCGCAAACGCCAGGCTGCGCACAGTACGGCAGTTCGCAGACCATCCGCAGCTGGCTGCGCGTGGCCGCTGGCACGAGGTTGGGACACCGGCCGGGCCGGTCCGGGCGTTGGCGCCGCCGGCCACGATCGACGGCGTCGAGCCGGTCATGGGGCCGGTTCCGGACCTGGGGGGCCACACACACGCGATCCTCGCCGAGCTGGGTTTCGACACGGCGACGATCGCGGGCTGGCGTGACGAGGGGGTGGTGTGAGGGAAGAACGCAGGAGTCAGAAGTCAGAAGGTAGAAGTCAGAAGATGATCGGTGGATTTCGCCACGTCTAGACGCTCCGACAGCCTCCGGTGTCATTCTGCCTTCTGACTCCTCACTTCTAACTTCTCACTTCTCAGAGCGAAGGGAGCGATCATGGCGGTGAAAGCAGGGTGGACCGGGCGTGTCTACGAGGACTTCGAGGTCGGGGACATCTACCATCATCCGCTTGGCCGGACGGTGCTGGCGGCGGACAATACGTGGTTCACGCTGCTGTCGATGAACACCAACCCGATTCACTTCGACCACGCCTACGCGGCGAAGACCGAGTTCGGCCGGCCGCTGGTCGACTCGACGTTCACGCTGGCCGTCGTCACCGGTCAGTCGGTCATCGATCTGTCGCAGAACGTGATGGCCAACCTGGGGTGGGATGAGGTGCGGCTGCCGAATCCGGTGTTCGCAGGGGACACCATTTACTCCCGCAGCGAGGTGCTGTCGACACGGGAATCGAAGTCGCGCTCCAACGTCGGCATCGTGTCCGTGAAATCGACGGGATTCAACCAGGACGGTAAGATCATCATCACGTTCAAGCGCACGTTCATGGTCTACAAGCGCGGGCACGTGCCGCCGAAGTTCCGGCCGCCCGAGCCGGAGGCGTAGGACGACGAAGGCAGGAGGCAGGCGGCCGGAGGAGCGACCTGCGGTCGCTGGCGTTTGGCCTGTAGCCCGAAGCCTGTAGCCCAAAGGCGAACGCCGGACAGCGATGGGCCGCGGCCAGAAAGGCGGTTGATGGTGGAGCGCGTCACGGGGAAACGACGATTTTTCGGCCGCGTGCACGCGGGTGTGGCCATCCTGACCGTCGTCCTGACGGTGAGCTGTGGCGACCCGTTGCCGGTGGTCGAGGGCGACCTGGCGTTCGTCGGTGTCACCGTGCTGCCGATGACCGGGCCGGGTGGACCGGTCGTGCTGGAGCACCAGACCGTCGTCGTCACCGACCGGCGGATCGCGTCGATCAACCCGACCGATGAGGTCGAGGTGGGCGACGAGGTCGAGGTCATCGAGGCGGAGGGGCAGTATCTGATGCCGGGTCTCGCCGAGATGCATGGGCACCTGCCGAGCCCCCGCATGCTGCCGGCCGATGCCAAGAACCTGTTGTTCCTCTACGTCGCGAACGGAGTGACGACGGTGCGCGGTATGCAGGGCGACCGGTCGCAGTTCACCATGCGCGACCAGATCGCCCGGGGTGAGACGCTCGGGCCTCGTCTGTTTCTGGGGAGCCCGTCGATGCACGGGGGGCGGGTCACGACACCGGAGCAGGCGGCGCAGCTGGTGCACGAGTACAAGCAGGCCGGCTACGACCTCCTGAAGGTCCACGAGGGCCTGACCCTCGAGGTGTTCGACGCCATGGCCGCCACGGCGAACGAGGTCGGGATCCCGTTCGGTGGCCATGTTCCAGACCAGGTCGGGCTGTTCCACGCGCTCGCGGCGGGGCAGGTGTCGATCGACCACCTCGACAACTACCTCCAGGCGTTGGTGCCCGAGGAGAGGCAGCCGGCGGCGCCGCCGGGCCGGCGGGACATCGGTGCCCTGATGGAGGTGGTTGACGCAGGCCGCATCCCGCAGCTCGTCGCGGCGACCCGGGCGGCGCGCGCCTGGGTCGTGCCGACGATGGTGCTCTGGGAGACGGTGTTCTACGGCGATCGATCGGGGGCCCAGATGCGCACCGAGCGGCCGGAAGTGCGCTACATGCCGCCGGAGACGGTCGAGGAGTGGGAGCAGGCTGTGGACGATCGGCTGACGGTCACCGACGCGGAGACGGACCGCCGCGTGCGCGATTTGCGCCGGACCATCCTGAAGGCGTTGCACGACGGTGGCGCGCCGATCTTGCTGGGCACCGATTCCCCGCAGATCTTCAGCGTGCCCGGGTTCGCCATGCATCACGAGATGCGGTTGTGGGTCGAGATCGGAATGTCGCCATATCAGGTGCTGGAGACCGGTACCCGCCGGGTGGCGGAGTATTTCGACGCCACCGACGACTTCGGGTCGGTCGCCGTCGGGCATCGCGCCGATTTGCTGCTGCTGACGGCGAATCCGATCGAGGACATCGCGCATGTCGCCAGCCGCGCCGGGGTCATGGTGAACGGGCGGTGGATTCCGGAGCGGCAGATCCAGGACCGTCTCGCCAGCATCGCCATTTTCTACGGGAACTGAGTCACGAAGGAGACAGGAGGCAAGAGGCAGGAGGCGGGAGAAGATTGGAGGGCGACCTGGGCTCGCTCGCATCTGTGTCGAGCCTGACGCGGCCGGTCTGATGCGCAGGGGGCTGGGGCCGTACGTAGCGGCGGGTCTTTTGACCCGCCGAGCCTTCCGGTAGCAAGGCCCTTGAGGGCCGCCGAGCCGACAAGTGACATGAAGGCCTGTAGCCTCGAGGGTGTCTCGAGAGGAAGCACATGCCGGTGACCGCACTGACGCAGTTTGGCGAGTTCGTGTCGAGCGCGGCGGTCCCGCCGGCGGCGCGCGCCGCGGCGCGTGACGCGGTGCTGGATACCGTCGGTGTCACGCTGGCGGGGTCGGTCGAGCCTGTGGCCCGGATGGTTCGTGATGTGGCCCGCGCCGAGGGCGGCGCCACGCGCTGCGGCATCCTGGGCGTCGCCGAGCGCACCGGCGCCGGCTGGGCGGCGTTGGCGAACGGCACGGCCGCCCACGCACTCGACTTCGACGACATGTGTTTCGTGTCTTTGGCCCACCCGAGCGCGCCGCTCGTCGCCGCCGGTCTTGCGGCGGCCGAGCTGGCCGACGCCGGCGGGGCCGCGCTGCTGGACGCCTACTGCGTCGGGTTCGAGATCGAGGCGGTGCTCGGCCGGGTGATGAACCCGACACACTACGCACAGGGGTGGCACGCGACCGCGACCCTCGGCACGATCGGCGCCGCCGCGACTGCCGTCCGGCTGCTGGGGCAGGACGCCCAGACGGCCGCATGCAGCATGGCGATCGCGGCGTCCGAGGCCTCGGGGCTCAAGGAGAGCTTCGGCACGATGGTCAAACCGCTGCAAGCGGGCTTGGCGGGGCGCAACGGCGTGCTGGCGGCGCTGCTCGCCGAGGCGGGGCTCGTCGCCTCCGAACGGGCGGTCGACGGCCCCCAAGGGCTGCTGGTCGCGATGCAGGCCAGGCGGCACGAGCTGGGTGACGCCGGGGCGGCGCTGGGACGTGTCTGGGAGATCGTCGATGGCGGCATCACCGTGAAGCTCTACCCGTCGTGCGCCGCCACGCACCCGACCATCGATACCCTGATCGACCTGCGCGCCGAGCATGGGTTCGGCGCCGATGAGGTCGATCAGATCGAGATCGGCGTCGACGCTGTGACACCAACGGTGCTCATCCACGACCGGCCGACCGGCGGTCTCGAGGCCAAGTTCAGCATGCACTTCTGCGCCGCGGCGGCCGTGGCGGACGGGCGTGTGGACATCCAGACGTTCGAGACCGGTCTGGCCGACCCCCGCATCCGCCGGTTGCTGCCCCGCGTGACGATGCGCGTCGACCCATCGGTCGGCGGTGACCAGCCGGCCCTGACCGAGGCGGTGGTCACGGTGCGTCTCGTTGACGGCCAGTCGTTCAGGCGACGGGTCCGCGGCGCCCGGGGGTATCCGAGCCGACCGCCCACCGCGGAGGAGCTCGACCGGAAATTCCGTACCTGCGCCGAGCGCGCGGTCTCACCGGCGGCGGCGAGTGAGGCACTCGAGTTCCTGCGCGACCTCGAGCGCCGACCCCGCGTGGCCGCGTTGACGGACCTGCTCGCCCAGCAGGTACCGGTGTAGGCAGATGCCAGAAAAGTCAGAAGGAAGCTGGACGGCTTCGCCAGCTGATGCTGCAGCTGTGTCTCAGTCCGCGGAGCCTTCATGAGCGCCCGCCGCGTCCGTCGCTCGGTGCTCTACGCGCGGTCCCGGGTCGTGGCGGCGGCGGCGCTGGCCGGGGTCGATGCCATGGACACGCCGTTCATGGATGTGCCGGCGACGGCGCAGCTGGGTGATGAAGCGCGTGCGGTCCGGCGCCTCGGGTTTACCGGCAAGGCCGCCATTCATCCGACACAGGTGCCGGTCATTCAGGCGGCGTTCTCACCCGACGACGACGAGGTCGCGTGGGCCGGGCGGGTCGTCGAGGCCTATGAGGCCAACGAGGGCGGTGTATTGCTGGTGGACGGGAAGCTGATCGAACGCCCGGTGATCGCGTCGGCGCAACGGATTCTCGCCGTCGCCGAGGCGGTCAGAGGTGTGTCAGCGGAGGGTGGACGGTCGAGCGCCAGCGGCGGGTAGTCTGTCCGCCTTCGCCAAGGCTACGGCGGAAAGCCTGAGACCCCGTTACTCCCGGGTCTGCACCGCGGGTGTGGCCGGAGCGGCCAGCACCGGCATCGGCTCCGGCACAGACACGGTGGTCGCGGGCTGTTTCTTGCGCATCTGCATCAGCCGGTCGTACGCGAGCGCGTTCTGGATCAGCGGGAGATAGAACACGCCGTCACCGAGCACCGTCACGCGGTCGTCGGAGACCCGCACCCACCCGAGATCGCCGAACGCAGTCCAGACGGTCTCGTGCTCCTCGACGACATCGAGGCCAAAGAACCGGCGATACGCCGCCCGGTCGACCCCGAGCCCCTGCAGCTCCTGGAAGAGGAGGTGCAGCCGCAGGTCGGGTGGTGTGTAGTGGAAGCCGCGCATGACGGGGAAGCGGTGCTCGCGGATGCAGCGGAAGTACTCGTCGATCCGCACCTGGTTCATGAACGCCCAGCCGGGCGACCGCGGTGTGCCGAAGAAGAACGAGATCCCGGCGTATCCCCAGCCCCAAGCATCGAACCCGATCGGGCCATTGCCGTCGGTCTGGAACGGCCTGCGAAACAGCTCTTCGTAGAGATACGAGCTGGGCAGATTCGCATCCTGCCGCTCGAAGTCGTAGGGCGTCACCTGTGTGTAGCCGCGGGCCTCGAGCACCGTCTTCCCGATGCGATACATCTCGAGGTTCTCTTCGGTCGACGGCAGCTCGCCACGGCGGTGACGCGCGAAGTCGGTCCGCCCGGCGACGTTGAGCTCGTAGTGCGTGATGTGGGTGACACCGGTCGCCGCAATCGTCTCGAGGTCGCGCACCATCTGCTCGATCGTCTGCTTCGGCCAGCCGAAAATCAGGTCGACACTGGCCGGCAGTCCGAGCGCCGCGCACCACTCGAGCGTCTGGAACACTTGGTCGGCGCGCTGCTTGCGGCCGCTGGCCTTGATCAGCTCGTCATCGAGTACCTGGACCCCCATGCTGATCCGCGTCATGCCGCTCTGCTGCATCGCCAGCAGCTTGTCGTGGCTGAAGGTCTGGGGGATGCCCTCGAGCGTGACCTCGATCTGTGGCGGGATGTCGAACACCCCGCGGACGATCTCCATCAGGCGCGGGTACTGGTCCGTCTTGTACAGGTTCGACGTGCCGCCACCGAAGTAGATGCTGGCCAGCTCGGTGCCGGCGAAGTGGTCGCGGAACATGTCGCCTTCGCGCTCGAGATACTCCAGATACTCGTCGAGCTGCCGGCGGCCGGTGTAGATCTCGCTGGGAAACAGACAGAACCCGCACCGGTCCGGCTCGGTCGGCAGACAATACGGGGTGCCGACGTAGAGATTGACCCGCTTGGGGATCTCCTGGTTCGCTCGCGCGCGGGCGCGCAGGACCTCGGGCATCGCGATGTCCCGCTCGAGCCAGTGCGTCGGGGACGGGTGGCCGTGGAGCACTTTGTTGCTCTGCCGGCGTCGCCGGTGCTTTTCCACGAAGGCGTGAACTGCCTGCACGTTGCGCATGTGAGGGGCCGATTGAGTGGGCGACAATGATGACGCGGGGGTGGGCGGACGGTGCCCGCACCGACCGCGTGAGCCTTGGATTGTCGACCGGACGGTGCAGGTTGTCAACCCGAGCTGCTATCGACGCTGCGCCGGCCGCCGTGCTGGCGGTTTTGAGGCGCAGCGTCGCTAGCGGGGCTTTTCTCACAGCCCCGCTACGCGGGGGCTAGACAACTCTACAGTCCTGGGAACTGGAGATGTCTAGCGGATCTTCGCCAGGACCGCGTGCTGGTAGTTGAACTCGACGCGCGTGGGCCGCGCCGGGAGCGCCAGCTCGACCAGTACCTCGTCTGCGTCGACCCAGATCCGGTGTGTCATTGGGGGGTGGTCGTCGAAGGTCAGCCGGATCGGCACAGGCATCCTGAAGCCGTCAGAGACGTCGTCCTGCCGGATCCGCCCATGCAGGACGAACGGTGACGGGCTGTCGGCGACCGGGCTCACATCCAGGTCCGGACGGTAGGTCGGCACCTCCACGCCGTAGACCCACTGGTCGAAGAACCAGTCCATCGGCTCGCCGAACGCCCGCTCGACCGCCGTCTCGAACGACCGGGTCGACATGACGCCGCGCACATGGTCGGTGGCGTAGGTGCGCATCAGCGCCCTGAACCGCTCGTCGTCGCCGGTGGCCGGGTCGAGCAGCATCGACCGGAGCATGTGTAGTACGTAGGCGCCCTTCTCGTAAGCCAGGATGCGGTAGTCGAACGGCGTCTCGGTGGAGTTCAACCGGTAGCCGACCACCAGCGCGCCCGAGTCGTGCCCGTCGCTGCGGCGTAGCACCTCCGGGCCGAACCCGTAGTGGCGGAGCCCGATCCCCTGGCCGACCTGTCCCTCACCGAGCACGTCGAGCCGCCAGGCTTCGAGCATGTCCCGGAACTGGTCCGGCTTCTCGAGCCCGTGGAGCATGTAGAGCGCCGCGGCGTACTGGGCAAACCCTTCGGTCATCCATTGATCACGGTAGCCCTCCCAGTCGACCGCCGCGCCCCACCATTGGTGCGCCACCTCGTGCGCCCGGAACAGCTCCGCTTCCCCGGTGTGCAGGTCGCCGAACGTCTGATACGACAGCAGCAGGAGACCGGGGAACGCCTGTCCGCTCAGCGTGGGGGTCTCGGTGACGAGCAGCGACGCGAACGGAAACGGTCCGAAGTAGTCGGTGTAGAGGCGGATCGAATCGGTCAGGTCCCCGATCGTCTTCTCGCGGTTGCCTGGCGCGAAGCCCAGGTGGTTGTCGTTGGCGTAGACCGACACGGCGGGCGGCGTGTCGCGCTCGACTTCGGTCACGTCGAAGCGCCCATAGTGGAACGCCATGCTGCGCACCGGTTCGTTCGTGACCCATCGCATGATCCGCGTATCGCCGTCCACGCGCTCCTCCCTCAGCGTGCCGCCGCTCGCGACCCGATACCGATCGGGCATGCGAAACGTCAGGTCGAGCCGGCTGGTCCGGGTGTCTGGGTGCCGCGGGCGCCAGAACAGCGTGTCCTTGAGGCGGAAGTCGCTGGTCCCGCGCAGCCGCTGGACCAGCTTGCCTTCATAGGCCAGCTCCAGGATGAAGCGCTCGCCGGCGGGCACCGTGCGTGGCAGCGTCACCGTCACCCACGGCTCGAACCGGTCGTCCTCGAGGCGGCGGTTGTGCCGTTCCTGGACGAAGTGGATCCGCTCGCCGGTCAACGCGGCCGGCTCGTCCGGCTCGGTGCCCGGCGTCGTCTCGCCACCGTCCGGGGCCGGGAGCAGGGCGGCTTCGGGCGCGCCGCCGGTCGTGTCGGGCCGCCACCGCGCGTCGGTGATCTCGAGCACCGGGCTGATGCGCAAGCGCAGCCCGCGCGTCGGCTCGCGCGGATCGATGAGCAGCGCCGCGACGCCCCGCGTGTCGCCGTTGCCGTCGAGCGCGAGATCCACCTGGGCGCGCGGCACCCGGACCCGTCCAGCCCAGCCTTCTCGGTCCAGCTCGATCGGGCGGCGCGGCAGTCCGAGGGCGACGCCGGTCACCTCGTCGTCGTCGAGCGACTCGGGGTCGATGGCGAACCCATCGAGCACCGCATCCCGGTGGGCCGGCCCGTAGTCGCTCAGCATATGGAAGCGCATCCAGATGTCGAGGGTCCGCCGTCGCCGGTCGTACCGAGACAGCGTGACCTCTTCGAGCTCGTTGGGATCGACCTCGATCGTCAGCCAGCCGTGATCCTTGCTGTCGATGTCCGCCAGCACATACGCGCGGCCGGGCGGGAGCGCGCCCGCCTGCCGTCGCAGGAGGTCTTCGAGCACCCGGCTGTCCGGGTTGGAGAGCTGTCGCTCGAGCCGGTCCTTGCGCCGGCGCTCCAAGAGGTTGTTGGCCTTGTCCGTGTCTCGTTCCTCCGCCGGCATGGCCAGCGCTCGCAGCCGGTCGACCGTGTCGTCGGTGAACCGCAGCAGCAACCGGTCGAACGCCTCTTCGAGGTGGTGCTCGTCCGACAGTTTCTCGAGCTGGTGGTGCTCGATGGCGTCCGGCGGGTACGCGCGCACCAGTCCGTCACCCAGGAAGACCGCCGTCGAGACCACGCCGCCGATCTCGGGGGCCAGATACAGGTGACCGTCACTTAGCTCGAGCTCGAACCGGTCGATCCGCAGACGGCCCGCGCTAATGTGCCCGGCATGCGTGACCTGGGCCTCGCGGAGCGTCTCGTACATCGGAGGCGGACCGAGCCCGGCGTCGTCGCCGTCCTCTTGGCCTGCCAGGCCGATGGGCGCCGTGGCTTGCGGGGAAGGCCCAAGCCACAGCGTGGCCAGGAGGGCGCCGCCGATGACGCGGGGGATGGCACCGCGGGCTGGGTGCATGGCGGTCAGCTTATCACCAAGCGTTACGGGACATGCATCCCGGCGCTCTGTCGTATGGGCCGGGCGCTCGTCGTCGGGTGCTTGCGCCACTTAGTGTTGGTGCTGTGATGTTAAGACGTTATGGTGCAGTAAGTTACAGCCAAAATAGCGCTTGTGACCCATGCTGTGTGCCGAATGTGGCGTAAGCGCTTTTCTTGCAAGGGGATACGTCACACCACCAACAGCCAACGCCGCAAGCACCCAGGAAACACTGGCCTTCATGAGTGTTGGTGCGGAAGGGGGGATTTGAACCCCCATGAGCCATTGGCTCGCTAGCCCCTCAAGCTAGTGCGTCTGCCAGTTCCGCCACTTCCGCGTGGGTAGGGGCTACTGCGGGTCGGTCGTCGGGTCGGCCGACTCCTGATCCGGCGTCTCCAGTGCGGGGTCGATCTCCACGGGGACCGAGATCGGGGCTGGGGCCTCGAGCCCCGGGCCCTCGACGCCACTGAGCACCGAGCTGGTGTCGCGCTGACCCAGGATGGCGAGCGTCATCGCGCCGATCATGAACAGTGCGCCGAGCACCGTGGTGGCCCGCGTCAACACCGAGGCGCCGGCGCGGGCGCCGAACGCGGTCTCGCTGCCGCTGCCGCCGAAGCCGGCGGCGATGCCACCGCCCTTGCCCTGTTGCATGAGGACGACGACCAGCAGGAGCAGACAGATAACCGCATACACGGCGGTAAAAAGGAAACTCAGCATGTTCTCCCTATTATATGGCTGTGGGGCGGCTGCCGGCCACGATCTCGGCGAAGCTCGCCGGGTCGAGACTGGCACCGCCGACGAGCGCGCCGTCGACCTGGGGTCGAGCGCGTAGCTCGGCGACATTCCCCGGCGTCACGCTTCCCCCGTAGATGAGGCGGCAGGCGGCGGCTCTGTCGCCGAACTGCGACACGAGCTGCTGCCGGATGTGTCGGTGCGCCTCATCCGCCTGGTCCGGGGTGGCGTTGCGCCCGGTTCCGATCGCCCACACCGGCTCGTAGGCGACCACCAGGGCGGCCACCTGGTCGGGTGACAGTCCGGAAAGCCCGTCCCGGATCTGCCGGTCGAGCACCTCGAACGTCCGGTCCGACTTCCGCTCCTCCAGCGTCTCGCCGACGCAGACAATCGGTGTCAGCCCGGCGTCCACCGTGGCCTGGGTCTTGGCGTTCACTCCGGCGTCGGTCTCACCGAACAGATGCCGGCGCTCGGAGTGTCCGATGATCACCAGCGTGACACCGGACCCCTTCAGCATTCCCAGGCTGACCTCGCCGGTGAAGGCACCGTGCGACTCCGCGTGGACGGTCTGGGCCGCGACCCTGACCCGGCTGTTCGCCGTGGCCTCCACGAGTGCCGACAGCGCCAGGAAGGGCGGCGCGATGACGATGTCGACGTCGGTGACCGCCTCGACTCGTGGGACGAAGTCGCGCGCGTAGGCGACCGTCTCCTGGACGGTCTTGTGCATCTTCCAGTTGGCAGCGACGAATGGCCTTCGCATGGATTCGCTTCTCTCGTCGCGCGAAGGCGTGCGTTCCCGTCGCGCGTGTTCCAGACCAAGCGGCTCGTAGGATACGTACGGCGTCGGCCGCCGATGCATCCCGCCCCGCGGCGTTCCTCGACGGTCGAATACTACCGGTAAGTTCCCTCTTCGCGCCAAGGTGGGCGGTGCGCGGCATCGATCTCGACGCGCTTGGTGCGTCGCCGTACTTAGGGAACGGACCAATAAGAAACAGGATGGCGAAGCCCTCCGGCTCCTTCTCCTTCTGTCTCCTGCCTGCTGTCTCCTGCCTCCTCGGGAATACGCCTAGCACCTACCCTCGACCACGTCGGGCAAAGCCTCCACACCAGGGAGACGCCGTCCGCCGAGGAACTCCAGCGAGGCGCCACCCCCGGTCGAGATGTGCGTGATCCGGTCGCCGACACCGGCCCGTCCGATCGCCGCCACCGAATCGCCTCCACCCACGATCGAGATGGCTGCGCTGGCGGCCACCGCCTTGGCGATCGCGACCGTGCCGGGTGCGAACGCGTCGATCTCGAACACCCCCATCGGACCGTTCCAGACGATGGTTCGGGCGTCGGCGATGACGGCGGCATACCGCGCGATGGTGGCCGGACCGATGTCGACACCAAGCCGGTCGCCGATACTCGGGTCCTCCACAGCGAGGGTCTCATGCGCTGCGCCGACCTCGAGACGGTCGGTGACGACGTGGTCGGACGGTAGCTCGAGTCGCACGCCGCGCCCGCCGGCGTCGCGTTCGATGGTGCGAGTGGCGTCGACGAGCGCCGCCTCCACCAGCGACCGGCCGACCGGTAGCCCCCGTGCCTTGAAGAAGGTATAGGCCATCGCCCCGCCGACTAGGAGCGTATCGACCTGACCGAGGAGGTTGTCGATCACTTCCAGCTTGCCGGACACCTTGGCACCGCCCAGGATGGCAACGAAGGGACGTGGCGGCGACTCGAGCAGGGCGCCGAGGTGGCGCAGCTCGGCAGCCATCAGCAGCCCGGCCGCCGCGTCTGGCAGATGGTGCACGATTCCCGTGGTCGACGCGTGCGCGCGATGCGCCGAGCCGAAGGCGTCGTTGACGTAGCAGTCGGCCGGGGCGGCGAGCGCCTCGGCGAACGCCGGGTCGTTGGCTTCTTCACCCGGGTGAAACCGCAGGTTCTCCAACAGTACCACCCCGCCCGGTCCGGCCGCGGACACCGCCGCGGCCACGGCGTCTCCGACCGCATCGGTGGCGAGGACGACCCCCCGCCCGAGCAACTCGGCCAGCCTGGTCGCGACGGGTCGCAGCGTGAAGGCCTGGTTCACTGTTCCCTTCGGCCGTCCGAGGTGCGAGCCGAGGACCACGGTCGCGCCGTGCTCGAGCGCGTAGGTCAGAGTGGGCAACGCGGCGCGGATCCGGGTGTCGTCAGCGATGATGCCGTCGCGGATCGGGACGTTGAAGTCCACGCGGATGAACACCCGCCGGCCATCGACGTCGAGCTGGTGTATGGTCTTTTTTGGCACGACGGTGCCGGTATGTTCCCTAGTCGCGCCTTGTCAGCTGGGGGACCGCGTATCGGGACTGTGGCAACGAGCTTCTGAGACGGGACTCGAGAGAATTCGGCGAACCCCTCCGACTTTCGTCTGACTTCTACCTTCTGACTTCTGACTTCTGGGACGTTCGCGTCACAGCCCCTTGTCGGCGAGGAACTTGATGAGGTCGACACAGCGGGACGAGTAGCCCCACTCGTTGTCATACCAGGACAGCACCTTGATGAAGTCGCCGTCCATCACGCTCGTGTAGGACGCGTCGACGATCGCCGAGTGCCGGTTGCCCTTGAAATCGATCGACACCAGCGGGGCGGTCGTGACCTGCAGCACACCGTTCAGCGGGCCGTCCGCTGCCGCCGTGAACGCCGCGTTCACCGCCTCGGCCGTGGTCTGCGTGTTCAGCTGCGCCACGAGGTCGACCACCGACACGTTCGGAGTCGGCACGCGTATCGAGATGCCGTCGAGCTTGCCTTTGAGCTGCGGGAGCACCTCGCCGACGGCGACCGCCGCGCCGGTCGTGGTGGGGATCATGGAGAGCCCGGCCGCCCGGGCCCGACGCAGGTCTTTGTGAGGCAGGTCGAGGAGCTTCTGGTCGTTTGTATACGAGTGCACGGTGGTCATCCACCCGCGCTTGAGCCCGAATTGCTCGTCGAGAACCTTGGCGACCGGCGCCAGACAGTTCGTCGTGCAGGAGGCGTTCGAGATGATCCGATGCACGGTCGGGTCGTACCGGTCGTGGTTGACGCCGAGCACCAGTGTCAGGTCCGGCTGCTTCGCTGGGGCGGTGATGATGACCCGCTTGGCGCCGGCGGCCAGATGCTTGGCGGCGTCGTCACGCGTGGTGAAGAGACCGGTCGACTCGAGGACGATATCGACGTCCATCGCTCTCCAGGGCAGCTTGGCAGGGTCGCGCTCGGCGATCACCCGAAATCGATGGTCGCCCATCCGGATACCGTCACCATCCACCGCGACCGTGTCGCTGAGGTTGCCGAGCACCGAGTCGTATTTCAGCAGATGGGCCAGCGTTGCTGCGTCGGTGATGTCGTTCACCGCCACGATGTCGATCTGGCTCTCGCCCGTGGCCGCCCGCATGATGTTCCGACCGATGCGGCCGAACCCGTTGATTCCTACGCGTGTTGGCATGTGGTCCCCTGAAACGACGCGCGGCACGGACTGTTAGCGAAGCTGCGCCTCAAACCGACGAGACAAGCGGAGCGCAGCCTCGCGAGCAGAGGCTGTTCTCACAGCTCCGCGTGTCATGATCATGAAACTTGCTGTACACGTCACGATCGCACCATGTGCGGGATGTCTCTCGCTGGTCAACAAACGTTCCATTGTATTGAGCCTGGCTTGTGGCGGTCAAACCAGCCAACGTATACTCGCAACACCTCCCACCAATGTATTTCCTGTACAGCCTGGCCATCATCTGCTACGCCATCCTCCGTGCGCCGCGGCTGCTGTACGACGCCGTCCGTCATGGGAAGTACTTCGGCACCCTGGGCGAACGCTGGGGCCGGCTGCCCGCCGCGATCAACCCACGGGGTGTGCCGTCAATCTGGATCCATGCCGTGTCGGTCGGCGAGGTACTGGCGACCGGAGCCCTGATTCCGGCGCTGCGCGACCGCTATCCAGACCACCCTCTCTGGCTGTCGACGACGACCCAGACGGGCCGCGCGGCGGCGACCACGCTGGGCGGGGTCGACGGGCTGTTCTACTTCCCGTTCGACCTCTCGCCGGTCGTGGCTCGGGTGCTCGACCGCGTGCGGCCGGCGCTGTTCGTCATGGTCGACACCGAGCTCTGGCCCAATCTGCTGCGTCACTGCACGCTGCGCGGCGTGAAGACCGTGCTGGTCAACGGCCGCATCTCCGACCGGTCGTACCCGCGGTACCGCCTCGTCCGCCCGTTCTTCAGACACGTGCTGGCGGGTGTCGACCGCTGCTGCGCGCAGAACGAGGAGTCGGGACGCCGGTTGATCGATCTCGGTGCGCCGCCGACCCGGGTCACGGTGACCGGGAACCTGAAGTTCGACACCCTGACGGTGCCCGATGCACGGTCACCGTGGGTGCGCGACGGGGTGCTGCGCGCGTTCCGGATCGCGGAGGGCAGGACGGTGGTGATGGCCGCGAGCACGCACCCCGGCGAGGAGACGCCGGTGCTCGAGGCGTTCGCCAGCATCCGGCGTGCGGACCCGACCGCGCTGCTGGTGGTCGCGCCGCGCCACCCGGAACGGTGCGGCGAGGTGACGGCGCTGGCGGCCGGACAGGGGCTCGAGACGGTGCGGCGGAGCGAGCTGCCGGTCGACGGCGATCCGCGAGCCGCGGTCGTGGTGCTCGACACCGTCGGCGAGCTGGCGACGTTGTTTCAGATCGCCACGGTGGTGTTCCTGGGCGGCAGCCTCGTACCGGCCGGCGGGCACAACATTCTCGAGCCGGCGGCGTGGGGCAAGCCGGTGGTGTTCGGGCCGCACATGGAAAATTTTGCCGAGATCGCGGCGCTCTTTCTCACGAACCGGGCCGCCTGTCAGATACGCTCGGCTGGCGCGCTCGAGCCAGCGCTGTCAACCCTGCTGGGCGACCCGGTGCAACGCGCGGCCCTTGGCGCCGCAGCCCGCGCGCTGGTCGAGGCGAACCGCGGCGCGACCGACCGCAGTCTCGCGGTGATGGCGGCGCTACTGCCACCGGCGGGTGGCGCGCCCGCTGGCGTCGTGATGCCTTTTCGGTAGGATACGGATGCTGCGTCTGCTCAGCCGCCTCTATGACGAAGCCGCCTGGCGCCGGCGCCAGTGGTACGCCCGCCGGCCCGATGCGCGTCGGCGGCTGAGCCGGCCGGTCATCAGCGTCGGCGCGCTCGCGGCGGGCGGCAGCGGGAAGACGCCGCTGACGGCGCACGTGGCGCGGACCCTCGTGGCGATGGGGGAACGGCCGGCCGTCCTCAGCCGCGGCTTCGGGCGGGCCGACCCGGTGGACGGGGTGGTCGTGGTGCGCAACACGGAGCGGGTGGTCGGCGACCTGGCGACCGCCGGCGACGAACCCTGGATGCTGGCCCAGGCCTTGGACGGCGTGGCGGTCGTCGTAGCGGCCGACCGGTATCTGGCGGGTCGTCTGGCCGAGACCCATCTCGGCGCGACCGTGCATCTGCTCGACGACGGGTTCCAGCACTTCCAGCTCGAGCGCGGCACGGATCTGCTGCTCGTGTCTCCGGCGGACCTCGACGACCCCGTTCTCCTCCCTGGCGGCCGCCTGCGAGAGCGGCTGGCAACCGCGCGATACGCCGATGCCGTGCTCGTCGTCGACGGCTCGGACGACCGACGGGCCTGGGTCGCGGAGCGTCTGGGGCTGTCCCGCTGCTTCGACGTGCGCCGCCACGTCGGGGCAGCCGCGGTGGCGCTGCCGCACCCGGGGCCGGCGGAGCTCGGCCCCAGTGCACGGGTGCTCGCGGTGGCGGGGATCGCCCGTCCGGAGCAGTTCTTCGACGACGTCCGCGACGCGGGGTTCGATGTCGTGCGCACCCTGGTCTTTCGCGATCACCATCGGTACTCGTCCCGTGACGCTGCGCGGATGCAGGCGGAGGCCCGGACAGCCCGGGCACAGGCGATCCTCACGACCGAGAAAGACGGCGTCCGCTTGCAGGCGTGGCTCCCGTTCGAGCCCCCGCTGGCGACGGTGCCGCTGACCCTCCATGTCGAACCAGCCGACGAGTTCCAGGCGTTTCTTGCCGACCGGCTCGCCGCCGAGCGGAGCTCCGCGGCATGACGACGCTGCCGGAGCGACCCGTCGCGCCGGTGAGGCGATCCCGGTCGGTCCGCCACCGCCTGGAGTATCTGGCGGTACTGGGCATTCGGTTGGCGGCGCGTCTGATGCCGCGGCGGTGGCTGGTCTCGACGGGTGCCTGGCTGGGCGCGCTGTTCTATCGTCTGGACCCGCGGCGGCGGCGGACCGCCGTGGCCAACGTCCGGGCCGCGTTCCCGGTGCGTACCGACGACGAGTGCCGGGCGATTGTTCGCGGCGCCTTCGCGAATCTCGGGCGTCACGTGTTCGAGCTGCTCCGGTTCGACACGATGAGCGCCGAGCAGATGTTGGATCTGGTGGAGTTCGAAGGGCTGGAGCGGGTCGAGCACGCACTGGCATTGGGCCGCGGGGTGATGTTCTACACCGGTCACTTCGGGTTCTGGGAGCTGCAGATCATGGTGCATGCGGTCCGGTTCGAGCCGATCCTCATGGTTGCGCGCACCCTGAACAACCCGCTGCTCGACGCGATGATCGAGCGTGTGCGCACCCGTGTCGGCACCCGCATCATTCCCCGGCAGGGCGCGGTGCGGGGTCTGCTGCGGGAATTGCTCGAGCACCGGTCGGTCGGGATGATGATCGACCAGCACATGCAGGATCGGAGCGCGGTCACCGTCGAGTTCTTCAACCGGCCGGCCGCCACGACCTCGTCCATTGCGGCGCTGGCGTTGCGCGCCGGTGTGCCGGTGATTCCGGTCTTCGCGCTCCCGTTGGCGGGCGGCCGCTACCGGATGATCTACGAGACGCCGGTAGACGCGCCGGACCCGGAGAGCCCCGATGCGGTCCAGACGCTGACTCAGCGGTGCACCGACGTGTTGGAGATGTACGTGCGCCGCTACCCGGAGCTCTGGCTCTGGATGCATCGCCGCTGGCGAGTGGCTGACGCGGTGGGCGGCACCGGGGACCGCACGTCGTCTGGCACCCACCACCCGGTTACCGGCGCCCTCGCGACGGATGGCGACTGAGACGAGCGCTCCGGTGTCGACCTCGTTCCCCCGGGGAGAGGGCCAAGGGCACTCTCTCGTAGGACAGTGACCTGATGCGCGTTCTGGTGCGGACGCCAAACTGGCTTGGCGACATCGTGATGGCGCTGCCGGTGTTCGCGGCGCTGCGCGCCCACTTCGCCGGCGACGTCCTGGCGGCCGGGGTGCCACGCGCCTTCGCGCCGCTGCTGTCGGCCGTGCCGGCGGTCGACCAGGTGGTGCCGCTGCACCGGGCCGGCCGGCGTGGCTGGCGAGCGGTCGCTGTCGAGGCCGATGCGCTGCGGCGCGGCGGCTTCGACCTGGCGGTGCTGCTGCCCAACTCCTTCGGCGCCGCCTGGGCCGCCCGGCGTGCCGGTATCCCGGAGCGGTGGGGGTTCGCGGCCCAGTGGCGCCGAGGGTTGCTGACACGGGCGGTGCCGCGTCCAGGGCGGCGGACAGCGCCGTTGCACCGGGTTGCCTACTACCAGGAGCTCGTGCGTGGTCTCGAGATCGACCCGGTGACACCGGAGCCGCGGCTGGCGGCCCCACCACACATGATCGCGCGCGCCCGGAGCCTGCTCGATGCGGCAGGTTGCGGCCAGGACCGGCCGATCGTCGGCATCGCGCCAGGCGCCGCCTACGGTTATGCCAGGCGGTGGGTGCCTGGGCGCTACGGGCGCGTGGCCGACCGTCTCTGCCGCGAGCTCGGGGCGTCGGTGGTGCTGCTCGGCAACGCCCATGACCGCGACGCGGGCCATGCGATAGAATCCTCGCTCACGGCGGCGGACCGGGCCGGACCGGGCCCTGGCGTCGTGAACCTGATCGGTCGTACCGATCTCTCCCAGTTGATTGGCGTGGTCGCGTCGTGCCGGGCATTCATCTCCAGTGACTCCGGCGCGATGCATCTGGCCGCGGCGCTGGGAGTGCCGGTCACCGCCATTTTCGGTCCGACCGACGAGCGTGTGACCGGTCCCGTCGGGTTGCACGAGGTCTTGACTCAGCCGGTCTGGTGCCGGCCCTGTCTCTTTCGTGACTGTCCGATCGACCACCGCTGTATGACCCGCACTTCCGACGACCGGGTGTTTCAGGCCGTGGCCGGGCAGCTAGCGACGCGACGCCTCACACCACCCGGATAAGACGGTCGGCGTCGCATCGCTCGCTCAGCGTTTCTCACAGCTCCGCTACGCGGGGGCTAGACATCTCCGGTGGGCGGCGAAACACTTGCTTCTGGCGAGGCGATCTAGGAGATGCCTAGTGCGGTCGAACACGGAGGGGGACGCGTGAGGCCAGCGGTGTTTCTCGACCGGGACGGCACGATCAACGAGGACGTTGGCTATCTCGACAGGCTGGAACGGCTGACGCTGTTCCCGTGGAGCATCGATGCCGTCCGGCTACTCAATGGCGCCGGGTTCTGCGTGGTGGTGGTGACGAATCAGCGTGGCGTGGCGACCGGCCTGATTTCCGAGACGTTCCTCCACACGGTGCACGACGTCCTCCGTGAACGGTTCCGCAGGGGCGGCGCACGCATCGAGCGATTCTACTATTGTCCACATGATCCCCATGCATCGATCGAGCAGTACCGACGAGACTGTAATTGTCGGAAACCACAGCCGGGCCTGGTCCTGCAGGCGGCCGACGATCTGGGGATCGACCTCACGCGCTCGTTCGTGGTCGGCGACAAGTGGAGCGATGTCGCGCTCGCGGGCACCGTCGGGGCGACCGGGATTCTGGTGCAGACCGGCTATGGCGCCACGCAGGCGCAGCAACCCGACCGCCCGCGCGACGCCATCGTAACCGCCGATCTGATGGCGGCTACCGTCCGGATTCTCGAGCAGCGGCAGGATGCTCGTGAGTAGCCGGACCGCACGATGAGCACCCGTCGTCGCACGGGC
The DNA here is from genome assembly GCA_022562495.1 of Acidobacteriota bacterium. GTDB lineage: Bacteria > Acidobacteriota > Vicinamibacteria > Vicinamibacterales > UBA8438 > NP936. The sequence goes on along the minus strand of JADFPE010000012.1, from coordinate 13,561 downwards.
CGTCAGGCCCGTCTGGATCGCACGTGTCTGGACATCCGTGGGGCAGGGCTTCAGCCTTGCCACGCAGGCCTGAAGGCCTGCACCACAGGACCAGCAGGTCTCGAGGCAGCAGTTTCCCATGATTCCTCCGTCGATCCATCCCGGCCCTGGCGAGCATGCGCTGCGCACACGGCTGACCCGGTTGGTCGAAAGCTTCGGGCGGCCCCGCATCGCGGTGGTCGGCGACCTCATCGCGGACGAGTTCATCTACGGGCGGCTGGACCGGGTCTCGCGCGAGGCTCCGGTGCTGATCCTCAAGTACGACTCGACCGAGGTCACCCCCGGTGGCGCCGGCAACGCCGCGAACAACGTGGCCTCTCTCGGTGCCGTGGCGCGTCTCGTGGGGGTGATCGGCGCCGACGATGTCGGGCGCCGGCTGAGCCGGAGCTTCTCCCGGAGGGTCGTCAAGGCCGGGCTCGTCTCATCGGCGGGCTATCACACCCCGACCAAGACGCGGATTCTCGCCGGCGGCATCCACTCGGCCCGTCAGCAGGTTGTGCGGATCGATCGCGACGGTCCGCCGGTCACCCGCGACATGCGCGAAGCCGTGGCCCACGCGGCGGCCGCGGCGGTCGCCGGGTGCGATGCCGTCATCGTGTCCGATTACGGCACCGGTTTGGTCACGCCGGGGCTGGTTGCCGCCATCAAGCGCCAGATGCCACGACGCGGCCGTCGTCGGGTGGCGCGGATCCTGCTCGACTCGCGGTATGCGCTCCTGCGGCATCGCGGGTTGACGATCGCGGCGCCGAACGAGTCGGAGGTGGAGCAGATGCTCGGGATCACCGTGGGCGACGACACGCGTGTGCTCGAGCGGGCGGGCCGCACGATTCTCGAGCGGACCCGGATGGGCGCGATGTTGATCACCCGAGGCAGCCGAGGGATGGCGTTGTTCGAACCCGGACGCCCGACCCAGTACATCTCCATCTATGGCAGCGACGAGGTCGCCGATGTCACCGGCGCCGGCGACACGGTGATCGCCACGATGGCGGTCGCGTTGAGCGTCGGCGCCTCCTGTTTCGAGGCGGCGCTGCTCGCGAACTACGCGGGCGGGCTCGTCGTGATGAAGCGCGGCACCGCGACCGTCAACGCCACCGAGCTGCTGCACGCCGTGGAGTTGGATCTGGCAGGATGAGGCCGGGGGCTGAGCCGACGATCGGGGCGGTGCTGTCCGAGACGGAGCTGCTCGAGCGGGTGCGCGTGGAACGTGCCGCCGGGCGGACGTTCGCCTTCGCCAACGGGTGCTTCGATGTGCTGCATGTCGGGCACGTGCGCTACCTGGCCGGCTCGGCGGCGGAGGCCGACCGGTTGGTCGTGGCGGTCAACGACGACGCCTCGGTCGCGGTGCTCAAGGGGTCTGGACGCCCGATCCAGACGGCGGTCGACCGGGCCGAGCTGGTCGCGGCGTTGCGCATGGTCGACTACGTCGTCGTGTTCTCGGACCTGACGGTCGAGCGTCTGCTGAGGGCGTTCGAGCCGGAGGTCCACTGCAAGGGTACCGACTACACGGTGGACACGGTGCCCGAACGGGCCATCGTCCGTGCGTACGGCGGGCGGACGGTCATCGTCGGCGACGACAAGGACCATTCCACCCGCGACGTCATCGCCCGGATCCGCGCGCGTGAGAGCGGGTAAGGGCACGAGCACTCGGACGGGCATGCGCGCGATCCTGATCGTCCGTCTGGGTGCGCTGGGCGACATCGTCCACGCCCTGCCGGTGGCCGCCGCGCTTCGCGACTGCTTCTCCGACGCCCGGATCGACTGGGTCGTGGACGAGCGTCATCGGGAGTTGCTCGAGCTCGTGCCGGTCGTCGATCGTCGGATCGTGTTGCGGACCAAGTCCGCCTCGCTCCGCCGCCGGGTGATGGAGCTGCGTCGCACGCTGACCCGCGAGTCGTATGACATCGCGATCGACCTGCAGGGGCTGTTGAAGTCGGCGGTGGTGGCCCGGCTGAGCGGCGCCCGCCGCATCCTCGGGTTCACGCCGCCGCATCTGCGCGAACGGGCCGCGCGCGTCTTCTACACCGAGACACACGACCCCGGCGACACGGCGCACGTGATCGAGAAGAATCTGACGCTCGCCGCGTCGCTGGGCGCAGACGTGTCCCGGATCCGGTTTCCGTTGACGGTTCCCGCCTCGGCGGCGGGTGACGCCGTTCGTGACCGCCGCTCGGCGGCGGGTGACACCGCTTTTGTCGTGCTCAATCCTGGCGCCGCCTGGCCGAACAAACGCTGGCCCCCAGACCGCTTCGGCGCGGTCGCGCAATGGCTCCGCCGGGAACGCGGGCTGCGCTCGGTCGTCACCTGGGGGCCGGGCGACGAGACGATGGCCGCGGCGGTCGTCGACGGGTCGGCCGGTGCCGCCGAGCTGGCCCCGCCCACCTCCATCGCCGAACTCATCGCCATCGTCGGCGAGGCGTCCCTGATGGTGTCGGGGGACACGGGTCCGGTGCACCTGGCGGCGGCGGTCGGCACGCCGATCGTCGGCATCTATGGTCCGACCGACGCGGCCCGGAACGGCCCCTGGTCAGCCGATGACGTCACGGTGTCGCGCTTCACTGCCTGCGGCTGTCATCATCAGCGGCGCTGCCGTGCCGCCCGATGGTGTCTCGAGGACATCTCGGTCGATGACGTGACGGCGGCGATCACGCGGCGGATCGGGGCGTGACGGCGGTGGTGTCCACCCCTCGAGGTGGATCCCTGCCGCCCGGGAGGCGCGCGCGGTGACCGAGGTCACACCGGTGCCGGTGTCGGCCTGGCTCATCCGGGTCGCGCGTCTTCGTGTGACCGTCGGGTTCGGCATCGCTGCGGCGGCGTTCTGGCTGGCGCGCCCGTCGTGGCTGTCGCTCGGCCTGGGCGCGACCGTGGCGCTGGTCGGGGAGTCGCTGCGGGTGTGGGCGGCCGGGCATCTCGAGAAGGGACTGGAAGTGACGACCTCCGGTCCGTACCGGTGGATGCGGCACCCGCTCTATATCGGGTCCTCACTGCTGGGGGCCGGGTTCGCGGTGGCGGCGCGTCACTCCGTGGCCGCCGCGCTGGTGGTGGTGTATCTCGCGGTCTCGCTGTCGGTGGCCGTCCGGCTGGAGGAGGCGACTCTCCGCGCCAAGTTTGGAGACGCCTACGATCGCTACCGCGCGGGCACCGCGGGGGGAACGGACCGCCCGTACTCGCTGGATCGGGCGCGACGCAACGGTGAGGCCCAGACGGTGCTGGGGATCCTGGCGGCGCTGGCGATCCTGGCGATGAAGGTCATGCTTGCCGAGTGACGTTGGCGAGCCGTCCGCAATGGTGGGCCGTGGAACAATTTGCGAACTACCCGTACGGGACACTATAATGATGCGTTTGGTGTGGTCGCGGGACACGAGCCGAGAGCCGGGCGGTTAGCTCAGTTGGTAGAGCACCGGCTTTACACGCCGGCTGTCACAGGTTCGAGTCCTGTACCGCCCACCAGCCCGATGCGGGGTCGTAGTTCAGCTGGTTAGAACGCCGGCCTGTCACGCCGGAGGTCGCGAGTTCGAATCTCGTCGACCCCGCCAATCCTTACAACAACGCACGGCCATCGAACCCCGTGACAGGGGGTTCGATGGTTCGTGTTTCGTCCGGGCGCCTCGACGTCCTCGGTGCGTCACCGACATGACGAACGGGGCCACTGACGGGGGCGGCTCGCCGTCACTGTGGGCTCACGCGTTCGTAGGACACGAGCCCGTCGGCGGCGATACTCGCGACCCACGCGGCAGCTGGGTCCAACGTGCCGCCAAGCACGGTGAACAGAAACTCCGAATTTCCTCCGGGTGGCAGAAAGTCGGCTCGGATCGCCCGCACCGGGACCCCGCGGTTCGCGATCTGCCGGGACCCGTCGACCAGGGTGTCGTACTCCGGCATCTTGTGGATGGTCCCGGCCTGGCGCACCCGCGCGGGCAGGATCGCGACCGCGAGCGCGAGCGCCGCAATCGCAACGTATCTCGCGTGGTGTCTGGCCACGGCGGTCGCGGCGAGCAGAACTGTCAGGACCACTGCCGTCATCTGCGAGAGATAGTAGTACACGTCAAAGGTGCCGACCCAGAGCGCATAGCCGACCACAGACACCCCCAGCGGCAGCACGGTCACGGCGAGCAGCGGCAGATCGTCGCGGTGCCGCACGAGTACGATCACCGCGCAGGCCAGCACGACCCAGCCGATCCATTCCGCCTGCCACGGGTCAACCTGGATCCGATTGACCGCGCGTGCGAGCCCCGCGGCGCTCTCGGCGACACGTAGCGGGGCCGCACCCGAGAGCACCTGTCCCAGACTGCCGGTGACCGCCGCCCCACCCACCTCGTTGCCGGGGCCGATCGAGAGCCGATGCACCAGAGAGGGCAATTGCAGGACCGCGACGACCCCGGCCATCACGGCCGCTCGCTGGCTGACCGCCCGGTAGTCGCGACCGAGCAGGGGTGCGGCGATCATCGAGACAAAGATGCTCGCGACGCAGAACACCACCGGCACGTGGAAATGCAGCGATACCCAGGCCACACTGGTGACCAGTCCGACCCCGACCAACGATCGCTCCGGCCAGCCGATCAACACGAGGGCGGTCGCGCCCTTGACTGCCGCCGACGCCAGGCTGGGGTTCCACAGGGTGGCCGACAGCGCCAAGTCATACGGCGCCGTCGAGATGAAGAGGGTCGCGGCGAGCGCCAGCCAGACCGATCGGGTCTTCGTCCACAGCGCGAGCAGCAGCAGCGCATCGATCGCCGAGTGCAGGACCACCTGGGCGATGGCGCCCGCGTGCGGCAGGTTGTCGAAGAACGGTCCCAGCGTGACCCGGCTCAGCCAGACCAGCCAGTAGTACGTCGGGCCAAGGGTAGACACGCCTACGTGTGCCTCGATCCCGCCGAGCGGTTGCTGGGACAGCGGTAACAGCGCCGACTCCCAGTAGCGGATCTGGTCGCCGAACATCCAGAACGTGCGGGCGATGTCGTGGGTCCGGAGCAGCGTCAGACCGAGAAAGACGGCCGCCGGAACGCCGATGCGGGTGAGACGGGCCCGCGTGAAGGTGGACGTGACCATGACCAGGCGGTTCAGTATAAACGCCTCGCCTCGAGCAGACAGGCAACCCGGATCCATGTAGGGCCGGGTCGGCTATGGCCGACCTTGGCGGTCGCCCGCAGCTGCGGCCCATCCGCCGGACGGCGTCGGTGCGCCGCGTGCTACGATGCGCACAGGGTGGATCCATGGGGCTTGGCCAGATCAAGGGACATGCACCGATTCGTCGATTGCTTGCGCGGGCGGTGGCTCGTGACGCGCTGCCGCCGTGTCTGGTGCTCACTGGGCCCGACGGTGTCGGCAAGCGACGTGTCGCGCTGGCGCTGGCCGAGATGCTCAATTGCGAGGCGTTGACCGCGCCCGAGGCCGGCGGCCCTGTGGCGTTTCCCGATGCCTGTGGTGTGTGCGGTGCCTGTCGGCGAATCGCCCGGGGCGTTCACGTCGACGTGATCATCATCGAGCCGGGTGAGACCGGGTCGATCAGGATCGACGCGGTCCGCGCCGCGGTCGACCAGGCGGCGTTCCGGCCGTTCGAGGGCCGGCGTCGTGTCGTCATCTTCGACGATGCCGATCGGTTGGTCCCGGAGGCGCAGAACGCGTTGCTGAAGACGCTCGAGGAGCCCCCGTCGGCCTCGGTGTTCCTGCTCGTCACCAGTCGACCGCATCTCTTGCTGGCCACGGTTCGCTCGCGGTGCCCCGAGCTTCGGTTCGGTGGGGTGCCCACCGACGAGATCGCGGACATCCTCGTGACCCGGCATCACGTCGACCCGACCGCGGCGCTCGCGGCGGCGGCGTCGGCCGACGGCAGCGTGGCCCGCGCGCTCGAGACCGGTTCGGGGGACTTCATCCAGGCGCGAGAGAGCGCAGCGGTGGTGCTGCGAACGCTCGCGGCGGAGCCGAACCCGAAGCGTCGGCTCGAGGCGGGTAAGGAGCTGGCCGGTGCTCGACGCACCAGCCGGTCGAGCGCAGCGGCGGCGCGTGAGACTCTGATCCGCCGGTTGCGCGCTCTCGGGACGCTGTTGCGCGATCTGCAGGTGGTGGCGGCCGGGGGCGACCGTGCCTGCCTGGCCAACGCCGACCTCGCGGCGGAGCTGACCGAGTTGCTGCCCTCGTACGACACCGACCGCGCCCTCCGTGGCTTTGCCAGCGTCGAACGCGCGGTGAACGCGTTGACACGCAACGCCAGTCCCAAGGTTGTGGCGGACTGGCTGGCGCTGCAGATTTGAGACCGAAGACGAGAGAACGGAGACGTGGACCCTATGGACAACCAGACGAGCACCGAGCCGGCTCCCCGCCTTGTCAGTGTCAAGTTCGACGCCGTCGGGCGGGCGCGCACGTTCCTGCTACCGGACATCGATTTCGAGCCGACGCTGAGCCCGGGCGACGCGGTCGTCGTGCAGATGGGTCATCGGCGGGCGTACGGCGCAGTCGCACGTACGGTGCCGGCGATGGCGCAGCGCACGGCGCCCCGCGCCGACACGCCCGCGCGGGTGTTGCGTCGGGCGACCCGCGAAGACGTGCTCAGCCGGTTCCGGCACGAGCAGCGGGAGCGCGAGGCCAAGCGGATCTGCCTGCTGAAGATCCGCGAACGCGGGCTCGCCATGAAGCTGACCAAGGTCGAGCAGCTCTTCGACGGGTCAAAGCTCGTGTTCTACTTCACCGCCGAGGGGCGGGTCGATTTCCGGGAGCTGGTGCGCGAGCTCGCCAGTGAGTTCAGGGTTCGGATCGAGATGCGGCAGATCGGCCCGCGGGACGAGGCCAAGATAATCGGTGGGTACGGCACCTGCGGTCGTCCGCTCTGCTGCACGACCTGGCTGCAGTCGTTCCCGCCGATCTCGATCAAGATGGCCAAGCGCCAGAACCTCAGTCTGAACCCGTCGCGTCTCTCCGGCGCGTGTGGCCGGTTGAAATGTTGTCTGCGCTACGAGCTGCCGAACGCGAAAGGAGAGCAGCATGGCGGCTGCGCCCACGAGAGCGGCTGTGACCGATCGGCCGGTGGGTGTGGCGGCGGCTGCGGTGACGGCTGCGGTGACGGCGGGTGTGGCGACTGCGGGTGCCGGGCCTAGGGGGAGAATCCTGCAAGGAGACAGGAGACGGCGGAAGGCTTCGCCGCCTTCTGCTCCAGTCTCGGGCGCTCTGGGAGAGATGAGCAGGTTGCACAGCGTCTGACGTCTGAAGCTCGAAGAAGCGGCCCCACGGCCCCCCACGGGTCAGGAGACCCCCGCGACCAACAGACCCATGAGTGCCCGGACCCGCGTGCGTGTCGGCGTGACGATGGGGGACCCGGCCGGGATCGGGCCGGAGATCGTGCTCAAGGGGATTGCCGACCCGCGGGTCACCGAGGTGTGCGAGCCGGTGCTGTATGGTCCACGGACCGCGGCAGAGCGCGAGCGGTTCACGCCAGGCGTACTGTCGGCCGACGCGGGCCGGGTGGCCTGCGAGGCGGTCGAGCAGGCCGTCGCCGATGCGCTGGCCGGGCGGCTCGACGCCATTGCGACCGGACCGATCAACAAGGCGGCGCTGGCGCTGGCCGGTTTCACCTGGCGTGGTCACACCGAGTTGCTCGCCCATCTCACTGGCGCCCGGGACGTCGCGATGATGTTCCACTCTCCCCGGCTCCGTGTCGTGCTCGCGACCGTGCACGTCCCACTGTCGGCGGTGCCCCGCCTGCTGACACAGGCGCGTGTCGAGACGACACTCACGCTGGCGGCCTCGGCGTTGCCACGGTTCGGCGTCGCGACACCGAGACTGGCACTGGCGGGGCTGAATCCGCACGCGGGCGAAGGCGGGTTGATGGGGTCCGAGGATCGCGAGGTGCTGGTGCCCGCGGTGGAGGCGGCCCGCCGGCGCGGGATCGACGTCACCGGTCCCGTGCCCGCCGACACGGTGTTTCGCCAGGCGGTCGACGGACGGTTCGACGCGGTGATCGCCTGCTATCACGACCAGGGGTTGATCCCGGTCAAGCTGGTCGGGTTCGGTGAGGCGGTCAACATCACACTGGGGCTGCCGATCGTCAGGACATCGGTTGACCATGGGACGGCGTTCGACATCGCCGGTCGGGGTGTGGCCGACGAGACGAGTCTGGTGCACGCAGTGGTGCTGGCCGCCCGGCTGGCGCGGGGGAGGTCCCCGCAAGGCTCCCAAGCACCGGTGAGCGAGACCGCCGGTACGGCGCCGACGGTCTCGTAGAGACCGTCACTGAAATGGAAGCTGGCGAAGCCCTCCGACTTCTCCTGCCTCCTGTCTTCTGCCTCCTGACTTCTTGGGTAGTCGAGTAGCATGCACGCAGTCGACGCGCGGGACGCCGAGAAGCTGATTGCGGACAACCGCAAGGCCAGGCACGACTATCGGCTCTTCGATACCTACGAGGCCGGTATCGTCCTGCTCGGGACGGAGGTGAAGGCGATCCGGGAAGGCCGCGTGAACCTGCGCGACAGCTACGGCCGGATCGAGGAGGGCGAGGTATTTCTCTACAACGTCCACATCAGTCCGTACAGCCACCGGGGCTACGCCGATCACGAGCCGCTGCGCCGGCGCAAGCTGCTGCTCCGGAAACGGGAGATCCGAAAACTGATCGGCAAGGTCGTCGAGCGCGGTATGACGCTGGTGCCGGTCCGGATGTACTTCAAGCGGGGACGGGTGAAGGTGGCCGTCAGCCTGGCCAAGGGCAAGCGCGAGTACGACAAGCGCGAGACCCTGCGGCGGAGGGACGCCGACCGGGAGGTGCGCGCGGCCATCAAATACCAATGAAGGCACTCGTGACCGGCGCCGCCGGTCAGCTCGGGCTCGAGATCAGCCGGGTGTTCGCCCAGGACGGCGAGGTGGTGGCGCTCCCGCGCGCGCGGCTCGACATCTGCGACCACGCGGCCGTGCTCCAGGTGACGCGCGAGACGCGGCCGGACGTCATCCTCAACTGTGCCGCCTACAACGATGTGGACGGGGCCGAGGCCGACCCCGTCGCCGCGTTGCAGGTGAACGGATTCGGCGTCCGCTCGCTGGCCGCGGCGGCGCGGGAGACCGGCGCCGTGCTGGTGCACTACGGCACCGATTTCGTGTTCGACGGCACGGCCGACCACCCGTATGACGAATCGGCGTCGCCCGGACCGCAAAGTGTGTATGCCACCTCGAAGCTGCTGGGCGAGTGGTTCGCGTGCGGGGCGCCACGCCATTATGTGCTCCGGGTGGAGAGTCTGTTCGGGGGCGGCGCGGAAGCGGTCCACCCCACCGCGCGACCACTCGGGAGCACGGTCGACCGGATGGTGGACGCCATGCTGGCGGGTCGCCCGGTCCGTGGATTCACCGACCGGACGGTGTCACCGAGCTACGTCCCGGACGTGGCCGCCGCCACCCGCGCGCTGGTTGTTGGCGACGCGGCGACCGGGCTCTACCACTGCGTCAACACCGGCAGGGCGACCTGGTTCGAGGTGGCGCGAGCCGCGGCCATCCGGCTCGGATGCGAACCGCTGCTGTCGCCGATCACGATGAGTGAGGTCCAGACGCGTGCCGCGCGCCCCAGGTTCTGCGCGCTCTCGAATGCCAAGATCGTCGCCGCCGGGGCGACGATGCCGACCTGGGAAGATGCGCTCGACCGCTATCTGGCCGCTCGGCTCGCCGCGACCGCAGGCGGCGATGGCGCGGTCAGCTCAGGACGTCATCCACGATCTCCGACACCAGGCGCGCAATCGACAGACACGCCGTGAGCCCGGGCGAGTCGATGCCGGCCACCTGGATCAGACGCGGCTGCCGGGGGTCACGCTCGATCAGGAAATCGGAGAACGTGGTGTCATCCCGGCTCAGCTTGGGGCGGATGCCGGTGGCGCCGAGACGCAGGTCACCCGGCGCCACCGACGGGAGCAGCATGCGTGTCGGCTCGACGAACGCCTCGACCGGGAGACGGTCGCCTTCGTGGTCGTCCTTGGCGTCCTGGTATCGTGCGGTCGGACCGACCGTGACGTTGCCCCCCATCGTCGGTGTGAGGTGCACCCCGAGGTGTTCGCCCGCCGGCGCCGGTAACGGGTAGACCGGGCGGCTGACGAGCCGTCGGCTCCTCCCGACCAGTTCCGCGTACTCGCCGCGACAGGGATGGATCCGGAAGGAGCGGCCGCCCAGCATGGCAGACACATCGTCGGCATACAGCCCCGCGGCGTTGACCACCGCGCGCGTCCGGATCACCTCGGCCGGGGTGCGCACCTCGAACCGGTCGGCAGACGCGTCGCCCCCCACGAGCGGCATCGCTGGCAGCAGGATGGCGTCCCGCTCGGCCGCGTCGCGGTGCAACGCTCGTACCAGCGCCTCGGCTTCGACGATGCCGGTGGACGGCGACCACAGCGCGGTCCGCGCGGCGACGTGTGGCTCGAGACGGCGGACAAAATCGCGATCGACGATTTCCAGATCGTCGACGCCGTTCGCCCCGCCGCGTGCGAGCAGACGGTCGAGCCCCGTCGCGTCGTCGGTCGGTCCAGCGACGATCAGCTTGCCGCACCGCCTGTGCGGGACGTCATGGGTTGCGCAGAACCTGTACAGGGCCTCACGCCCCTCCACGCAGAGCCGTCCCTTGAGCGACCCCGCCGGATAGTAGATGCCGGCGTGGATCACGCCGCTGTTGTGGGTACTCGTCTCGGTGCCGAAACGCGGATGACGCTCGAGCAGGCAGACCGTCCGCCCCGGCCGGGCCGTTGCCCGCGCGCACGCCAGGCCGACGACGCCGCCGCCGACAATGATCAGGTCGACCTCTTCCATCTCGACATCGGACACTAGCACGGCCGCGTGCTATATTGCTCGGCTGCAAGAACCTAGCGAGGCTCCGCCTCAGACCGACCCGACTCGGATGGCTCCGCCTCGCTAGCCGAGCTTGTCTCACAGCCCCGCGACGCGGGGGCTAGCAGTCCGTGGTGAAACCCCGCGTCGCACCGAGACCTGCGAGCCTGCGCGGCCCGGCTCGGCGTGATCGGGCTCCGTCATATCGGTGTGCCGCTGGCCGTGGATCCCCGGCTGACGCATGTTCAGCAGCCTGCTAGAATCTAGCTTCGCGGCGAGAGCTCGGCGTCGCAGTGAGACTCGTCGTCGGCACCGCCGCGCCCGGCCGGAGCGACACAGCAAGACGGGATGCAGCGCCGGTCGGATGCAGCTGGACCTTCTCCACGGTGTGCTCGTGCCCCGCCCGGCGAACGGTCCCGAATCGCCGTAGAGGGGCCACTAGGCACCTGGCGCCGCACAGGTCATGTCCAAGCGAGCGATCATCACCGGGATCACGGGGCAGGACGGGTCCTACCTGGCCGAGCTGTTGCTCGAGAAGGGTTACGAGGTCGTCGGTGTCGCGCGACGGCTGAGCGCGCCCAACACACAGCGGATCGAGCATCTGCTGGGGCGTATCGAGCTGCGACCCGCCGACCTGCTCGACCAGATGTCTCTGTTGAAGGTGGTGGACGAGGTGCGTCCGCACGAGTTCTACAACCTCGCCGCGATGTCGTATGTGCCGGCGTCCTGGGACCAGCCGATGCTGACCGGGGAGTTCAACGCACTGGGCGTGACCCGGGTGCTCGACGCGATTCGGCGTATCGACACGACCATTCGGTTCTACCAGGCCTCCTCGAGCGAGATGTTCGGGAAGGTGCGCGAGACACCGCAGACCGAGGAGACGCCGTTCTACCCGCGAAGCCCCTACGGGGTGTCGAAGGTGTTCGCCCACTACATCACCGTGAACTATCGCGAGAGCTACGATCTGTTCGCGGTGTCCGGTATCTTGTTCAACCACGAGTCGCCCCGGCGCGGTCTGGAGTTCGTGACCCGGAAGGTCACCGACGGTGTGGCGCGGATCAAGCTCGGGCGTGCCGACAGCCTGTCGCTCGGGAACCTGGACGCGCACCGGGACTGGGGGTTCGCGGGGGACTACGTGCGCGCGATGTGGATGATGTTGCAGCAGGACACGCCGGGCGACTATGTGGTCGCGACGGGGATCAGCCACTCGGTGCGGGACCTGGTGCAGATCGCGTTCGAACACGTCGGGCTGGACTGGCGCCAGCACGTCGAGACCGATCCGCGGTTCCTGCGCCCGGCCGAGATCGATCACCTGGTCGGCGATGCCACCAAGGCGCGCACCGAACTGGACTGGCAGCCGTCGGTCGACTTCAAGGTGCTGATCACGACGATGGTGGACGCCGACCTCGCGCGGCTCCGCGCGGCCCCGTCTCCGGCGCCCGTCGTGGTGCGGTAGGTCCCTCGACCCGTCGCGGGCGGGTGTGCCCCGCAGCTCTCATGACACGCGCGCTGATCACGACCGTGCCGTTCGGTGAGGTCGACCCGGGGTCACTCGGGTTGCTGGACGAGGCGGGTATCGCGTACGTCATCAACCCGATCGGTCGCCGACTGACCGAAGACGAGCTGGTCTCGCTGGTGCCCGGCTTCGACGTCCTGATCGCCGGCACCGAACCGCTCACCGAACGCGTGATGGAGGCGGCGCCGCAGCTGCGGCTGATTTCCCGAGTGGGGGTGGGGCTCGACAGTGTCGACCTGCTCGCCGCCCGCGCGCGGGGGATCGCGGTCGCCTACACGCCGGAGGGGCCGGCCGACGCCGTGGCGGAGCTCACGATCGGGCTGGCGCTGTCGCTGCTCCGCGGTGTGTATCTGGCGAACACCGCGATCCGGCAGGGGGTGTGGACGCGGATCCTGGGCCGGCGGCTCGCCAAGGTCACGGTCGGTGTGGTCGGCGTGGGACGGATCGGTCGCCGGGTCATTCGCCTGCTCTCGGCGTTCGGTGCCCGGATCCTCGCCAACGACCTGGCACCGGTGGCGCTCGACGAGACGGTCCGGTGGGTGGACAAACCGACGCTCTACCGAGAGGCGGACGTCGTGACCTTGCACGTGCCGCTGACCCGGCTGACGCGGAACCTCGTGGGCGCCGAGGAGCTGGCGATGATGCAGCCGGGCGCGCTCCTGATCAACACCTGCCGCGGCGGGGTCGTGAACGAAGCGGCGTTGGCTGCGGCGTTGCGGGCTGGCCAGATTGCCGGCGCGGCCGTCGATACCTTCACCCACGAGCCCTACCACGGCGAGCTCGTGAACGTGGACACCTGTCTGATCACGCCGCACATCGGGTCGATGTCGGTCGACTGCCGGGTGCGCATGGAAGACGGGGCTGCGCGGAACGCCGTCGCGTTTCTTCGCGGCGAGCCGCTCGACGAGCTGGTGCCGGAGTCGGAGTACGCGATGCGGGCGTCCGAGACGAAGCCGGTCGAGTCGTGACGCCCGCCGGCGAGGGGCCGTGGTCCAGGTGCCGGAACGCGGGGTCACAGGACAGAGGATGACGGCACGGGCGACACGGATCACCGTCACCGGTGGGAGCGGGTTTCTGGGCGCGCGGCTCGTGTCCCTCTTGTGCGAACGGGGACACGACGACATCTTCGTGCCGCGCCGGCGGGAGTACGACCTGGTGCGGGCCGACGCGATCAGACGGTTGTTCGACGAGCACCCTGCCGATCTGGTCATCCATCTGGCCGCCGTC
>JADFPE010000204.1 GCA_022562495.1 Acidobacteriota bacterium | reverse complement strand
AGTGAGAAGGTCGTTCGGCACGCGCTGCTGTTTTGTAGTCATGAGTCATATTTCATGGTTCATAGGACCAAAAATTTAGCCCTTCCGCTTCTTCGATTCGATTCGCCGAAGCTGGCGCCTCTGGATCGCCGCTACGAATTCTGCGAGGTTCGTACTGCTGCCCTTCGGGAAGGTCTCGCCTGTCTTGGCTTCGAGCTGCTCGACGATCGCTCGCATGCCGATCATGAGGAGCACTGGGTACTGTGGCTGCACGTCCGTCGGATCACCGCCGTCGCCGTAGGCTCTGATGCTTCCATCGGCGTCGAGCCACACTCGAGCAACCCGCGCTTTCACGAACGCAGGGACATCAACCAGTAGCTCGCGCAACTTCGGCGTGGCGACGCGAAATGCCGCGAGCTCTTTCGCCACCAAGACCTCCGCAAGATTCATCAGACTGAAGCTGCGCCGGTGCCCCGTGCCGAGTCCACTCCCTTGGGCAGCCTCGATCACCCTGATGTCAGTCCACCGAACCAGTTGGTTGCGGGTGGCCCCCGTGAACTTGAGCACGTCGGAGAAGGAATAGTGCTGCACGAGCACAGTGTGGCACAACCGAGACCGAGAGTCAAGAGATATGGCTTATGGCTTATATGAGGCCGGGCCGTCTCGCTTAGAGGATCGGCCCTAGCGCTACCCGTAGCGCTACCCTTTTTCTGCTCACAGGGGCCAATTCCCGCTCACACGTGCAAATTCTCCAGGATCCAGTGTTGGCGCTAAGCCACTGTAAAACCAGTTGTTTACGGGAGAAAGAATGGAGGCGCCGCCCGGATTTGAACCGGGGATGGAGGTTTTGCAGACCTCTGCCTTACCACTTGGCGACGGCGCCGCTCGAACCAGGGCCGACAGGCGTCGCGCCCCGGCTAGCCGGAAGATGCGGTGGAACGCATCGGTGGGAGGAAGATGGAGCGGGAAACGGGATTCGAACCCGCGACTTCGACCTTGGCAAGGTCGCACTCTACCACTGAGTTACTCCCGCTCACACGACCTACGTAAGTTACCGTACCACAACGCATTCGGCCGCTTCAAGACAGGCCCATCTTGGCGGCGACGGCCGCCAGCTGCCGATCGAACGTGACCAATGGGACCTTCAGCGCTGCCGCGAGCCACAGGTACGACGCGTCGTAGGCCGACAGTCCCCAGACCAGCGCCAGCGCCAGCACCTCGCCCGCGTCGACCTCAAGCCACCGGTCGGTGAGGGTCAACGCGTCGCTGAGCTGTGATGCGACGTGCACCGCTTCGTCCGGACGCGCTCGACATTTCTTACACGCAACGTGGGTGAGCTCGTAGGCCAGCAGCGTGGGGCCAAGCACCTCGGCTCCGTGCACGAGGGCGACGGCCTCGTCCCGACGCGGCTCACCAAACGCGACAGCGGCCATGACCGAAGCGTCGATCACCCTAGCGCTCATCGCGCCACTGCCGGATCCACGCGGTCGACTCGTCCGGTGTGCTCAGCCCGCGTTCGCGGCCCCGCTCGAGAAGCTTCTCGATGGTCATGGTGTTGCGTACCTCGACCGCCTCCTCGAGAATCGACAGCAGCTCGCCCTGCAGCGACCGATGGTTTTGCCTGGCTCGCGCCCGGAGCCGTTCAGCCACGTCATCGGGGACCTTCTTGATTGAGAGATCAACGGGCACGTCTCCTCCGGTTTGGTTCTGCTATGGAGCCATTATGGAACCGATCGTCCGGCAGGTCAAACTCGCAGCTACCTCACCTCGAAGGCATGGATGATGACCTCGACGACCGGCGGCTCCCGTGCCGTCACCGTCACGCCGACGACGTCGAAGCGACACGGCGGCTCGGGGCCAGGGAGGCCCATCAGATAGCTGCGGGCCATGTTGATGAGCCGGCGCTGTTTCGTGAAGTTGACGGCGGCGAGGGGACCGCCGAAACCGGTGCTGCGGCGGGTCTTGACCTCGACGAACACCAGCGTGTCGCCGTCGCGCGCGACAATGTCGATTTCGCCCCACCGGGTGCGGTACCGGCGCGCAAGAACTGCGTACCCGCGACGACGAAGCTCGCGACACGCGAGGTCTTCTCCCTGTTTTCCAAGGGACAGGCGCGCCTGGGTCATGGTCCTGCGCTGGGCGTACGCAAGAGTCGGGCCCGGGGACGACCCCCTGCTATTTCAGGCTCCAGCGGGTGCCGGCGGGGGTGTCTTCGAGGATGACGCCGCGGGCGACGAGGTCGTCGCGGATGGCGTCGGCGGCGGCGAAGTCACGGCGGGCTCGCGCCGCCCTGCGCTCGCCGATCAGCCGCTCGATTTCGTCGACCGGCACGGCGGGGGTGGCGTCCTCGGCACGCCGCAGCGCCATGACGCCGAGCACCTGGTCGAAGCCGTCGAAGGCGGTCTTGACGACCGCGGCATCGGGTGGCCCCAGTTCCCCGTCGTCGAGAGCGGTGTTGACGTGCCGCACCAGCTCGAACATGACACCGAGCGCGCCCGGCACGTTGAGGTCCTGCTCGATCTTCTCGGCGAAGTCGCGCCGCGCGGTCTCGACCCGATCGGCGAGCGCCGGGTGCGCCTGGCCGCCCTGACCGTCGGCGCCGCCAGCGATGCCCTCGAGCCGGGCCAAACAGCCGATCAGCCGCTTCAGCGCTTCTTCGGCCTGGTCCAGACTGCCCCACGTGAACCGCAGCTGCTTGCGGTAGTGGACCGACAGCAGCACATACCGCAGCGCCGACGCCCGGTAGCCGCGCTCGAGCACATCCTGGACGCTGAAGACATTGCCCAGCGACTTCGACATCTTGACGCCTTCGCCGAAGAGCAGATGCTCGACGTGCACCCAGAACCGCGAGAAGGTCTCGCCAGTCGCCCCTTCGGCCTGCGCGATCTCGTTCTCGTGGTGCGGGAACACGAGGTCGACGCCCCCGGCGTGAATGTCGATCGGGGCGCCGTCGAGCAGACGGAGCGCCATGGCGGAGCACTCGATGTGCCAGCCCGGGCGGCCCGGCCCGACACCGAAATCCCAGGTCGGCTCGTCGGACGCGGTCGCCTTCCACAGCACGAAGTCGCGGGCATCGTCCTTGGCGTAACGATCCGCGTCAATCCGGGCGCCCGGCTTGATCCCCTCGTGGTCGAGCCGGGCCAGCTTGCCGTAGTCGGGCAGTGTCGCGATCTTGAAATAGATCGATCCGTCGCTCGTGTAGGTGTGACCGTTGGCCTCGAGCGCCTGGATCATCTCGACCATCGACCGCAGGTTCTCCTCATCGGTGGCCCGCGGGTAGTCCTCCACCGGCTCGAGCCCGAGCGTGGCGGCATCCTCGCGAAATGCCGCGATGTACTGGTCGGTGTACTCCCGCAGCGGCACCCCCGCCGCCCGCGACTCGGCGATGGTCCGGTCGTCCACGTCGGTGAAGTTCATCACCTGCCGTATCCGGAACCCGGCGACGTATTCGAGCGCCCGTCGCAGCACGTCGAGCGCGACGAACGTGCGGAAGTTGCCGATGTGCCCGCGCGCGTAGACGGTCAACCCGCAGGTGTACATCCGCACGGTCTCGTCGCGGAGCGGCGCGAACTCCTCTTCTTGACGTGTCAGGGTGTTATAGAGACGCATAACAACAAGAAGTCAGAAGTCAGAAGTCAGAAGTCAGCAGTCAGAAGTCAGCAGTCAGAAGTCAGAAGTCAGAAGTCAGAAGGCAGAAGTCAGCAGGCAGCAGGCAGAAGTCAGCAGGCAGGAAACGGAGGATCGACGACGTACCATCACGGGTCTTCGGGCAGCGCCCGAGTCAGCTCGCAGAAGTCTGCGCCGTCCGCCCCCGCCTCGCGGCCGAGCACCACCGTCGTCATGGCGCGGCGCAGCCGGTCGAGCGGGACGTCGTCGCCGTCCGGTCGGGACAGCAGCTGCTCGATCGCGGTCGGACCGTCGCCCCGCGCCGGCGCGCCCAGATACCGGATACGAACGAGCATCGAGGTCTCTGTCGTGGCCAGCCGGATCTCGATGTCAGTGTAGGCGTGCTCCTTCGTCTCGAACACGCCGTGCACGGCGTACTCGATGGTCTGCACCACCTCTTCGCACAATGACTTGTGATAGCCGATGTACGCGACCGTCCGTTGGGCGAGCTGCCGCAGAATCGGGAGATACCGCGCCTCACACGGGACCGTCACGTCCAGACTCAATGACGACATCGGGGCCTGAATCTCGGCGTCGTCCATGCCTGCTCGAAATTCTACAGTGAAATCTGCCGGAACAACGCCCGGGCCTCGTCGCAGTCGCGCGCGCGATCTGCACGCGCAGGGCATCGCCGTCCGGAAACGCCAGCTCTTCCCGCAACCGCCGGATGAACGCCACCCGGATTTCACGGCCATACAGGTCGCGGTCGACATCGAAGATGTGGGACTCGACGACCGCACCGGACGACCCGAAGGTCGGGCGGACGCCGACGTTGGTCACCGACGCAAGGATCTCCCCGTCGATCAGCACGGCCGTGGCATACACACCGTTGGGGGGAAACAGCTCGTTGTCAGTTGACAGATTCACGGTCGGGAAGCCCAACTGCCGTCCGCGGCCCTCACCGCGCGTCACCGTGCCCCCGAGCATATAGTGGTGCCCCAGCAACGCCCCGGCCTCATCCACCCGACCCTCGGCGATGAGCCGCCGCACCCGCGTGCTACTCACCACGAACTCCCGATAGCGCACCGAGTCGATCTTCTCGGCCCGGAATCCGTAACGCGCGCCGAGCGACCGCAACACCGAGAAGTTCCCGGCGCGCTCGTGCCCGAACAGGAAGTTCGCGCCCACCCAGACCTCGGCGACCCGCAACCACTCCACCAGGACGGTGCGGACGAACGCCTCCGGCTTCCACCGCGACAGTGCCTCGGTGAACCGGACGACCGCAATCCCCGACATGCCCGCATCGGCGAGCGCGGCGAGTTTCTGCGGGCCGGTCATCAGCAACGGCGGCGCCTTGTCCGGACGAACGACGCGGGAGGGATGCGGGTCGAACGTCAAGGCGACGGCCGTGACCCCGCACTCGTCGGCCCGGCGCCGCACCAGATCGATGATCTTGGCGTGGCCACGGTGGACCCCATCGAAATTGCCGAGCGCCAGGACCGACTGGTGCCACGCCACCGGCGTCCGATCATCGGGAAAGTGAATGATCTCGACCGGGTCCAGAGTGCGCGTATCGTGCGTCATCGACAAGCCGTTGATCATATGCCAGGTCCCCGGCCTATTGTGACCCGTGTCACCAATACGGCCGCATTCGGCCGCCGATGTATCCCGCCACAGGCGGCGCTCGGCGTCTGCTCAACGGGGTCGACTACGGCCGGCATGCTCCCTCCTCGCGCACGGCGGCACGACCGCAGCGTGGTGCAGCGGGCCCTCGGTGCGTGGTCGTACGTATGACACGGACCACGACGCCACGTTGGCACGCCGATTGACCCGAGCACCCGCTGGGGCCATGATGAGGCGTCGCGGGAGGCGCGAGCGAAACTCCGCGTCACAGGGTGCCGACCTGGTTGGCTCCGCCTCGCTAGCACGAACCGAGCGTGTCTGACTGCCCCGCTGCGCGGGGCGAGACTCCTTGCACGGAGGCTGTCGTCGTGATCGCGAAAAAAATATGCCCGAAACGTGACTCCATTGTCACGATCATCGTCGTTCAAAGAGTTTAACGAGACTCGGCGTCGTACGCAGTCTCACCCGTCACGCACGGCCAGCGGAAAGGAACAACGTCGTGATTCGATCTCCGAGGGTGGGCATCGCGGTGGCTCTCGTGGTGCTCGGAGCGTCAGCCACACCGACCGCCCAGCCGGGGCCGCTGCGCGGGTTCGTCCAGCCCCGCGCCGCCGCGCATACAACGCTGGAATCGCGGTTCGATGCCGCACTGGACGCGGACCTGCTCCGCGACTGGATGCGGTATCTCGCCTCGCGGCCGCATCACGTCGGCTCCCCGTTCGGCAAGGACGTGGCCGACTTCGTGGCGGCCCGGTTCACCGAATGGGGGTACGACACGGTGATCGAGAAATTCGAGGTGTTGTTCCCGACACCGCGGCTCAGGCGGCTGGAGCTCGTGGCGCCGACCCGGTTCACCGCGTCGCTGGTGGAACCGCCGCTGGCCGAAGACGCCACGTCGACACAGCAGGATGAGCAGCTCCCGTCCTACAATGCCTACTCGATCGACGGCAACGTCTCCGGCGAGCTGGTCTACGTGAACTACGGCGTGCCGGCCGACTACGAGGACCTCGAACGACACGGCATCGATGTGCGGGGCAAGATCGTCATCGCCCGCTACGGCGGGTCCTGGCGCGGGATCAAACCGAAGGTGGCAGCCGAACACGGCGCCATCGGCTGCCTCATCTACTCCGACCCGCGTGACGATGGGTACTCCCAGGGCGAGGTCTACCCGGCAGGCCCCTATCGGGCGGACGACGGTGTCCAGCGCGGGTCGGTCCTCGACATGCCGTTGTTCCCCGGCGACCCACTCACCCCGAACGTCGGCGCCACGGCGGACGCCGAGCGGCTCGACCGCTCCGACGCCCCGACCCTGACGACCATCCCCGTGCTGCCGATCTCCCACGCCGACGCCCGGCCGCTGCTCGAAGCGCTGGGTGGACCAGTGGCGCCCCCGACCTGGCGGGGCGGTCTGCCGATCACCTATCACACCGGCCCCGGTCCGGCCGTCGTGGAGCTCGAGCTGGCATTCGACTGGGACCTGGCCCCCGCCTACGATGTGATCGCGACGCTCGAGGGCAGCGAACGGCCCGACCAGCTGGTCATCCGCGGCAATCATCACGATGCCTGGGTGAACGGCGCGCGCGACCCGATCAGCGGTCTGGTGGCGCTGCTGGCCGAAGCGCGGGCGATCGGCGAGCTCGTCCGCACCGGCTGGCGGCCGAAGCGCACGCTGATCTTCGCCGTGTGGGACGCCGAAGAACCGGGATTGCTCGGCTCGACCGAATGGACCGAGCTGCACGCCGACCGGTTGCGCGCGCAGGCGGTGGCCTACATCAACACCGACAGCAACGGCCGCGGCTTTCTGCGGATGTCCGGGTCACACACCCTCGAGCGCTTCATCAACGAGATCGCCCGCGACGTCATCGACCCACAGACCGACGTGAGCGTTTCGGCACGGCTGGAGGCGCGGCGCCGGGTGGCCGAGGTCGCCCCACGGTTCCAGACCAACGGCGATCACCCGATCGGCGCCCTGGGCTCGGGCTCCGACTACACGCCGTTTCTGCAGCATCTCGGGATCGCATCGCTCAACCTGGGCTACAGCGGCGAGAGCGGCGGCGGGTCGTATCACTCGATCTACGACTCGTTCGACCACTACGTCCGCTTCGGCGACCCGACCTTCGCCTATGGGGTCACGCTGGCGCAGACCACCGGACGCGCGCTGCTGCGTCTGGCCGATGCCGACATCCTGCCGTTCGAGTTCGAGAGCTTCAGCGAGACCGTGACCCGGTATGTCGACGAGATCGTGACGCTGACGGACGAGATGCGGACCCAGACCGAGCGCACCAACCGGTTGATCGGTGACGGCCGGTACGTGCTGGCGGCCGACCCGACCACCACCTATGTCCCGCCGACGGTCGAGGACCCGGTGCCCCATCTGAACTTCGCGCCGCTCCAGAACGCCCTGACCCGGCTGGAGGCGAGCGCGCGGGCCTACGGCGACGCACTCGACCCCGAGGCCGTGGCCGCCCTGTCGGTCGCCGACCAGCGCGCGCTGGACCAGATTCTGATCTCGACCGAGCGGGTCCTCACGCGGGACGAGGGTCTCCCGGGCCGCCCCTGGTTCACGCATCAAATCTACGCACCCGGGTTCTACACGGGCTACGGGGTGAAGACGATTCCGGGGGTGCGGGAAGCCATCGAGCAGCGGGACTGGCCGCTCGCCACCACCCAGATCGCCCTTGCCGCCGACACCCTCACGCTGTTCGCCGCCGAAGTCGACCGGGCGACGTCCCTCCTGACGGGCTCGCGGTGACGCAGCCGGGCTCTCCTGCCTGTTGACTTCGAGGCACACCCGAAGCGCGCACAGGGTTGCTCTTGTGGCGCAGACCTTCAGACCTGCGTGGCACGGCTGAAGCCGTGCCCCACGGATGTCTCGCGATAGGGGCGCTCCGAACTCGTGCCAGACGTCAGAGCTCGACCACGAGCCCATCGTGCGCCAGCGTCACGCCGGCAGGTAACGCCGCGCAGGTCTCGGCGTGCGGCAGGTCGTGGCACATGTGGGTGAAGTAGGTCTGCCGGGCGCCGATCCGCGCCGCCACCTCGACCGCCTCCTCCAGCGTGAAGTGCGTCGGGTGAGGTCGATGACGCAGGGCGTCGAGCACCAGCACCTCGACCCCCGCGAGCAGCGGCCAGGAGGACTCCGGGATCGCACTGCAGTCGGTGAGATACGCGAACGCGTCGACCCGGTAGCCCAGAATCGGCCGCGTGCCGTGATACACCGGCACCGGCACGACCTCGGAACGCCCGAGGCAGAAGGGACCCGTCACCTCCAACAAACGCAGCCGCGGCACACCACCGCCCTTGGGGGTGGACGGGTCCCATGCGTAGGCAAACATCCGCCGCAGCGCCGCCAACGTCGAGGCATCTCCCAGACACGGGATCGACCCACGCTGGCGATAGTTGAAGGGGCGCACGTCGTCGAGCCCCATCACATGGTCGGCGTGAGAATGGGTAAAGAGGATGACGTCGAGCCCGGTGATGCCGAAGGCGAGCGCTTGCGACCGCAGGTCGGGCGAGGTGTCGACCAGCACCCGGGTCCTGTCCGACAGCTCGAGATAGATCGACGGTCGCCAGCGCCGGTCGCGCGGATCGTCCGAGCGACAGGTGGCACAGTCACACCCGACGACCGGCACTCCGGACGATGTCCCGGTTCCGAGGAAGGTGACACGCATCCAACTTAGCGTGGGGCTCCGCCCCACACCCCGGCTCAGTCGCTCGCGGGGGCCCCAAAGCCCCACTCTACTCTCTCGCGGGCGCGCACGTGCGCGCCGTGGCCGCTACCGCCGGCCCAGAACAGGTACAGAATTCGCGG
>JADFPE010000011.1 GCA_022562495.1 Acidobacteriota bacterium | reverse complement strand
GATTGCATGATTTGCAACGCACACCCGTCTAGTCCGTAACACCACGCCGGCGGGCAGCCGACTCAACCCAGATTTTCCTCCGGCACAGCAGGACAAAGCTTATGGCTGCTTGCTTTCGCACCTGACCAGATTCACCCGACCCACTTGCAGAGGGTCCGGGCATCAATATCGGTTACCCAACCGGCGCAGCTCGTTACGGAACTAACTACACGATTCAATCTGTCTTGTATCGCAAACGCGCGAAACGACTCGAAGCCGCTACCCCGCCAGGAGTTGCACTCCAGGGAAGAGCCGACATTGCTCGCCAGCTAGGCCAGTAGCAGCCAGACGACCATCGCCCCCAGCCTGGCACTCGGGCCGATCGCGCGCAAACACCTCGAGGCCCACTCGCATCTCGCCCTGCCGGACGTCGACGTAGTCGGCGGTCATGGTCAGCTGCGCGTGGCCGAGGATCTTCTGGACCGCCGGCAGACTCACGCCCGCCCGGACGAGCTCGGTCGCTAGCGTCCGGCGAAAGGCGTGTGGGTGCGCCCGGACCTCGGCGCGCTTCGCCGGCAGCTTCCGCACCCTCGCCAACAGGTCACGAGTGCCCCTCACTCCCCGCACTCCACCGCGAATCAGAGACGAGAACAGGAAACCACCGCCCCCGGCGGCGGCGCCCGAGAGCCTGACCGCCGCGGCGCTGGCCTCGGCCGCATCAGCGAACCGCCGCTGCGCGTTATAGATCTCGGCCAGTCCGACGTACGACGCCGCGTTGTCCGGCTGCAACGCGAGCGCCGCCTTGAAGGCGGTCTCGGCCTGCGCGTACTCCGCCATCTGGGTATAAACGATGCCGAGGTTGCGCTGGCACTCCGCACACGCGGGTACGGCGTCGAGCGCACTGGTGAGCAGCGTCGCCGCCTCGTCGAGGTTGCCACTGCGGGCCGCGGCGAGACCACGGTTGAATGCGTCGGTGGTGGCTTCGGCCGCCTCGAGCTCCGCCAGCTGCGCCTCCGACAGGCTCTCCCTGATCACCTCGCCGGGTGACAACAGCTCCATGTTCATCTCGAAGGACTCACCCGCCCGGAGGGTGACGGTGCCGTTGAGGGCGCCAACCCCCTCCTTGACGACCGAGACGCTGTAGGGACCACGCTGCAGCCCCATCTGGATGAACTCCCCCTCGTCGTTCGTGGTCAACTCGAATTTCCGAGCTACCCCCCCCTGGAACTCCACCACGATGGTTGCATCCGGCACCGGCTCGCCGTCGGAGTCGGTCACCACCCCGTGGATCCTGGCGCTCATCTGCGCTCTCGCCGCTGAAGGGAGCGACAGCGTTGCCGCCAACGCAGCGAGGAGGACACACGACACAGAGATGAGTCTGATTCGGGACACGGTATCGCTCCGATCTACCGAAACCTCGCCGGCACCGCACGCACGGTGACCGGCTCGCTGCTGTTCACAGCGACCTGGACCTGGGGCGGGAGCAGGCTCCTGGCGCCGGCGTAGACGACCAGATACTGGTTGGACAGCTCGAAGGCAAGCCGTGCTAGCACTTCCCCGAGCCCGTTCACGGTCGAGAGATCGAAGCGGTGTCCGCCGGTCTGCTCCGGTCCGATGTCCAGCATGAGATCCCGCGCGCGACTCGCCCACGACGGAAACACTGCCAGCCCGAAGGTGCCGGTAAAGTTCATCCGCACCCTGGACGTACGCATGATCACGGCGTGAACGACCGCGCCGGCGGCGCGCAGTCGCGTCACGACCGATTGGGGGTCCTGTTCGCTGAAATCGACGCCGTTCGTCGTCACGACAACCACGACCGGGCGCAGTGCCTCGCGCTGCTCGAACCCGCTCGCCGTGTCGTTCAGCGCGTTCACGAGATAGGTTGCCGTATCGGGACGACTGAAGAGCTTCGACATGCCAGACTTCAGCCTGTCGAGACTGGTTGTCGGTTGAACCAGGACGTAGCGCGTGCCGCCAAAGGTGATCACGGCGATTTGGTTGCCCTCGTGCAACTCCTCGACAAAGCTCTCGAGCGCGCGACGGAGGTCCCCTATGATCGGCCGCGCCGCCGCGCTGGTGTCGACCAGAATATCGATCTGCATCGGCGCCGTCGCGGGGCCGGCGCGAAGCACCTCTCGATCGATGCCATCTTCTCTGATGAAGAAATCGCCGTCGCGGAGACCCTGAAGCGGGGAGCCGGAGTCTACGAGCACACTGACGTACAGGCGACGTTCCACCGTCTGAGCCTGCGCGTTCGCCGACGGACGCTCCGCCCCCGTCATCACGCCAGACAACAGGACCACACCCAGCAGACACCGCGTCACCGGCCCAGGACACACACGCGGCGGTGGTCGACGCAGCCGGGATGGAACTGATTTGATGGGCACCGATTCAAAGTATAGCTGGCTGCCAAACACACTTCAATCGATTCACACACGCAGGGACTACGTGCCTGGCTGGAAGCTGATCCACCGGAGCGGGGAGGACATCAGCCGGATCTACGCGGCGTCGCGGTTCGGCAGATGGTGCACCCGGAAGAGCTCAGGCTCGGTGTCCCGATCATGCTCGACCGGAACGGGAAGGCGTCAGACACGAAGGCGAGTCAGCTGGGATCGACCTGGGCTGTGGGCGTCGCGACAATCGCGTCGAGGTAGTCCATGAACGGCCGCCCCTCATACGCTTGATAGTCCTCGATCGGCTGGGTGACGAACTCGTCGAAGTAGTGGTCGAGGAT
The DNA here is from genome assembly GCA_022562495.1 of Acidobacteriota bacterium. Taxonomy (GTDB): domain Bacteria; phylum Acidobacteriota; class Vicinamibacteria; order Vicinamibacterales; family UBA8438; genus NP936. The sequence continues at coordinate 34,143 of JADFPE010000011.1, read as the reverse complement.
GGTCGCGCGTTCATGCGCCAGGGGCGGGTTACAATAGCAGAGTTCACTCCACATGACCTCACCGCCGTCGGTCACCACCGCCCGGTGCAGCGAGTCGACCATCTCCTGGCCGTCCGGTTGCTGGGCGGCAATGGAACCATCGTCGAGCCTGCGGCGCAGCTCCGCCGCCGTGTCGGTGTTGAACCGTGCGGTGACCTGATAGATAGCCATGGCACACTCCTCTACCGCGACAGCAGATACGTCATCTTGATGGCGAGCTGCCGATTCTGGACCCACGGCACCCGGCCCGCATGTCGCAGCGTCGGGTCGAGGGCGAGGAAATCGTCCTGACGCAATTCATCGTAGGCGATGTAGATGTCGCTGCCCGGGCTGTAGATCCAGTTGAACCGAACGCTCGTGCTGATCGAGTCGGTCGTCGAGTTGTACTGGGTCACCGAGCGCAGCGTCATCTCCGGCGACAGCGCCAGGTCGAACGTGGCGGACGCCAGGTCGGCGATGAAGGCCCCGCCCGGCAGGTCGACGTCACTCCGGCTGAAGCTGGCCTGCGCCGCGATCCGGCTTGTCGCGCGGAGGGTGACGGACGTTCGCCAGTCCCTCCGCGTGCCGCCGAAGAAACCCTGCGGCGAGTAGCTGGCGCTGGCGGAGAGCCGCCGCGACGGGTCGCTGGTGTACCGCATGCTCGGGCTCCAGAAGCGATACGTGCCGGCCGGAATCGTCACCTCATCGGTGATCTCGAACGGCACGTCGAGCTGCTCGAACACCTTGTTGGTGATGAGGGTGAAGCTCGACCCGTCCTCGAACTGGAAGCCGATCATGTGATGCACCCGCCGGCTCAGCAGACGATTGTTCTGGTCGGTCGTGTACTCGACGTTCATCATCGGGTCCATCGACCGGATGCCCCATGTGCCTGGGCGGGGGTTCCACTGGACGTGCATCTTCGACCGGCGGATGCCGATCCGCGGCACGAACCCCACTTCGGCGTTGAAGTTGTCCTGGATGTCGGTGTACTCGCTGTAGACCCGGAACCCCGGGCTGAGCCACGAGAACATCAGGTGCCCCATCAGGTCGTCATTCGCCAGATCGGGTGACTCCGTCTTCGCGATGAACCCGGTGACCGACAGGAAGGGATGCGGCGCCAGCGACGTGTCGATCGCGAAGGTCCGGTTGTAGTGCGCGCCGCCGATCGCCTCCTTGTTGATGATCATCCCGCCCACCTTCGAGCGCGCGAAGATGTCGCGGCTGTATCGGGCGACGAAGAAGTTCTCGCCCGGGCGTGCCCCGATCTCCTGGGTCTGGATGTTCATCACGGCGATGTTGTGCCGGTCCACCTTCCCGGTCAGCCGGGTGCCGGCGATGATCGGAATCGGTTGGCCGTCCGCCAACCCGATGCGCCGCGTGAAGAACAGATCGGCCAGCCGGGTGATGCCCTGCGACTTGACGCTGAACATGCCGGCGTTCTCGAGGAAGAAGTCGCGCTTCTCAGGGAAGAAGAGCGGGAACCGGGTCAGGTTCACCTGCTGTTCGTCCACCTCGACCTGCGCGAAATCGGTGTTCAGCGTCACGTCGAGGTTGAGCCCCGAGGTGACGCCGTATTTCACATCGAGCCCGACGTCGTTGAACCCGGAGCCGGCGAGTCCGGCGGTCGCGGCGCGGTCCTGCCGGCCCCCGGCCAGCACGTACGGGGTGATCCGCAGATCCATCCCGCGGTCCACGCCGCCGAGACCGGTCAAGGTGCCGGCCTGGCTGACACGGGTCAGGCCATAGCCCTTCTCGATCGGCGCCCAGAAGACCTGCTCGTTCTTGCGCCGGATGTTCCGCATGAAGTTGACGCCCCAGACCTGGCGGGCCGCCTCCGGGAACCGCATCGTCACCATCGGGATCGCGATCTCGGCGACCCAGCCCCAGTCGGTGCGCTGCGCCGACACGTCCCACACGCCGTCCCAGTCCAGGTTGACGTTCGCGTTGACACTCGAGCTGCTCCTGCGGTAGCCGCCTTCCCCCTCCTCGGCGATCTGTTGCTCGAGCTTGGCGCCGAGCGGGCTGGTCACGAACATGTAGCCAGAGCGGGAATCGTTGAACGTGTCGAGGATGAGCTGGAAGTTGTCCTCGTCGAACAGCTGGCGGGAGTCACGCCGCATCTCGGTGGCGATGACGCCGTTCGGGTTCGAGTCGTAGGCCTCGACGCCGACGTAGAGCGCGTGTTCGTCATACATCAGCCGCACCACGGTGCGCTCGGTCGCCGGGTCTCCCTCAGAGGGCTCCTGCTGGATGAACTCGTCGATGACGGCGGCGTTGCCCCACTCTGCGTCCTCCAGCACGCCGTCGAGCCGGGGCGGCTGTGCGGTACGGGTCGGCTCGATGTTGTAGCGCTCGCTGGGGGTCTGTGCCCGGGTCTTGCGGCTGAGGGTCAGCGTGCCGCCCGCCGCCGACCCGGTCTGCTCGTGGGCGACGGTCTGTTGCGCCGCCGCGGGCCCGGCCAGCAGGCCGACACCCACGAGCAGCGCCCACACACGGTGTCCCAAGGTCCGGCCGGTCGACCTGTCTGGCATGAAGAGCGTTCCTGGCGGAGTACACACACTGGCCAAACTCTCATTCTATCGCTGACGGCATCAGCACCGCGGACGTCGACGGACGTCCGGCAACGCGGGCACGTGTCCAGGGCGAGGGACGAGGGAGCGAAATGACCGTGGAGTTCGTGCGGTCTGTGCGTCGGTCGCTGGCAGCTCGGCGACCGCCGCCGCATCCGGCGACATCACCGGCACCCGCAGCAGCCCGACCGGTGCGGACGCCGGCAGCTGGACGAGCTACAATTCCACTGTGACCTGGCCCAACGAAGGCGGCATGGGGATGACGAGCGAGGTCATCCGGTGTCAGATCCGGCCGCACCCCCTGGCGAACTGAGTACACGGTGACCCCGCGGGAGGGACCCATGATGTTGCGAACGTGGATCGGGTGTGCACTGGTGGCGGTCGGTGTGGCGGTGGCGGTCGGGTCGCTGACGGCCCGACAGTCGAGTGGTGACGGCGATCTCGCGGGCGTCGTCCGCAGCTCGGCCGGCGGCGAAGCGGGCGTCTGGGTGATCGCGGAGACCGACGATCTCGACACGCGCTTTCGCAAGATCGTCGTGACCGACGACGACGGGCGATTCCTGGTGCCCGATCTGCCCGCCGGGGCCTATCGGGTCTGGGTGCGCGGGTACGGTCTGGTCGATTCCGACCCGGTGACGGCCGAGCCGGGACAGACGCTGACGCTGCGCGTGACGCAGGCGGCCTCGCCACGCGAGGCGGCGCGCGTCTATCCCGCCAACTACTGGTATTCGCTGCTCGAACCGCCGTCGCCGAGCGAGTTTCCGGGCACCGGGCCCGACGGGAACGGGGTGTCGGCCGCCCTCCAGAGCCAGGCGGCGTGGGTCGATGTGACGAAGCAGGGCTGCCAGCTCTGTCACCAGATGGGCAATCGGTTCACGTTCGACGTCAGCCACCTCGACCGGTTCGACTCGAGCGTGGCGGCCTGGGACCATCGCGTGACGTTCGGCCAGCGCGGCGCGCAGATGAGCAACGTGCTCAACCGGTTCGGCCGCGGGCGCGGGCTCGAGATGTTCGCCGACTGGAGCGATCGGATCGCCGCCGGCGAGACACCGCCCCCACCGCCCCGCCCGCATGGGGTCGAGCGCAACCTCGTCTTGACGATGTGGGAGTGGGGGGAGGAGACCTCGTACATCCACGACGAGGTCACGACCGACAAGCGCCGACCCACCGTCAACGCCAACGGCCTCATCTACGGCGTGTCGATCTCGCATGACAAGCTGGTGATCACCGACACGGCCGAGCATCAGTCGATCGAGCTCGAGATCCCCCTCCGCGAGGGGCGCGACATGGTGCCGTCGATGTTCCCGACCCGGCCGGGGTTCGAGCCGTCGCCCTCCTGGGGCGACGAGATCCTCTTCGACGCGCCAGCGAACCCGCACAATCCGATGATGGACGGCAAGGGCCGTGTCTGGCTGACGTCGACGATCCGCCGCCGCGACAATCCCGCGTGGTGCAAGGAGGGTTCGACGCATCCCTCGGCCACCTACTTCCCGGTGCCGCGCAGCGGCCGGCAGATCTCGGTGTACGACCCGGCGGCCGACACATTCGCGCTGATCGACAGCTGCTACGCCACGCACCACCTGCAGTTTGCCGAGGACGCGGGCGACACGCTCTGGTTCAGCGGCGATGCGAACGTCGTCGGGTGGCTCGACACCCGGATGTTCGACGAGACGGGCGACGAGCGTGCGTCGCAGGGCTGGTGTCCCACGGTCCTCGACACGAACGGCGACGGACGGATCACGAAGCCGTGGAACGAGCCGCGCGACCCGGTCGACCCGACCCGCGACACCCGGATCGCCGGGTTCGCCTACGGGGTCGTCGTCAACCCGGTGGACGACACCGCCTGGATCGCCCGCACAGGGCCGTTCCCCGGACGACTCGTTCGTCTCGACCGCGGCGACAATCCGCCGGAGACCTGCATCGCCGAGGTCTACGAGCCGCCATCGATCGAAAACCCAAACGTCGACCCGTCCAAGACCGGTCACGCGCCGCGCGGTGTCGATGTCGACCGGAACGGCGTCATCTGGACGGCGTTGTCGGGCAGCGGCCACCTGGCGAGCTTCGATCGGAGCAAGTGCCGCGTCCTGAACGGGCCCGAGGCGACCGGGCAGCACTGCCCCGAGGGCTGGACCCTCTATGCCACCCCCGGACCGCAAATGAAGGGTGTGACCGGCCCGGGCAGCGCCGACTACCACTACTACAACTGGGTCGATCAGTTCGACACGCTGGGGCTCGGCCCGAACGTTCCGATCGCGGCCGGCTCCGGCTCCGATTCGCTCCTCGCGTTGACGCCGGAGACCGGGGAATGGGTCGTGCTGCGCGTGCCCTATCCACTCGGCTTTTTCGCGCGCGGCCTCGACGGTCGGATCGACGACCCCGACGGCGGGTGGCAGGGGCGCGGTCTGTGGGCCAACTTCGGGTCGAATCTCAACTGGCACATCGAAGGAGGCAAAGGCATGCGGAGCTCGGTCGTCCACTTCCAGCTCCGACCCAACCCGCTGGCGAACTGACCCTCCGCAGGAGGAGAGGGAGCGCCGGTCACGGCGGAGATGGGCGCTTCCTGTCTGGCAAGTCGCCCGCCAGAGCGGCGTCCTCGCCGTGCACCAGGGTGCCGGTCTCAACGAACTGGGCCTCTTCGAGATCCTCTTGCAATCGGCTGAGCAGCCTCGCCGAGGGCGCGGCGTAGGCTTGAATCCAGCGCTCGTGAATGCGCTGGATCGGGCTGACGTCGAGATAGTTCCACCGACATCGCCCTTCTTTCCTGGTGATGATGAGGCGCGCCTTCTCGAGCACGCCGAGATGCAGCATGACGGTGGTCCGGTCCAGCCAGGGCAGCTGCCGAGCGATGTCCCCCGTCGACATCGGCGCATCGTGCAGCAGGTCCAGGATCTTGCGCCGGTCCGCGCCCGCCAGCGCCTTGAACACCAGATCGTCCCGAGTCTCCCGCCCAGGTCTACGACGCGATCGTGTCGAGCAACAGGCTGAACCGGTACTTCACGGAGCGCAGCAGCGGCGATCTCGCCGAAGGCGCATGCATCACCTGGCACTGGGAGGACTGGGGCGACTTCCCGGTGACCGTCAAGAAGATGGAGAAGGATCGACGGATCGAGCTTGCGCTGGACGCGCGGCGTTGGCAGAAGACGAAGGACGACTCCTACGAGGTCCTCATCGTCTTCGAATTCGAGGCGCTGGAGACCGGGGGCACGAAGCTCAGCATCAGCGAGGAAGGATGGAAGAGCGACGCCGACGGTCTCAAGGCGTCACACGACAATTGCAGCGGCTGGACCCATATGGCGATGTGCCTGAAGGGATACATCGAGCACGGCATCGACCTGCGGTAGGAGGAGGTTAAGCGGACTGCAAAGTGCTACTCAGACGTGAACCACAGTGGATCTCCGGATTGTTGGACACCTTCATGGGGTTGCCTGATGTGAACGACTGAGACAGGACACCCTGGACCCAGGAGCATTCGAAGACCTATCCCGGGGTGAGAGGGCACCACCGAGGCCAGTGGTTCCGTCCAACCGCCTGCGGCCGAGTACGCCGCGCACAGGAGCTTCCTCTCCGATCTGCGGTTCGCCGTCCGGTCCCTGCGTATTGCGTGAAAACGCCCCACCGGCTGCTAGTTGTCGTCGCCCCACAGCTCCTTCAGACGACGATCGCGGCCGCAGCCGAACCGGTAGAACTTGTACCGGATCGGGTTCTTCAGGTAGTAGTCCTGGTGGTAGTCCTCGGCCGCCCAGAACTGGTGCGCCTCGGCGATCTGGGTCACGATCGGGTCTGCGAAGCGGCCCGACTCCTCGAGTTGCCGCTTTGTCTTGCGGGCCAGCCGCTCCTGCTCCGCGTCGTGAAAGAAGATGGCTGTCCGATACTGTGCGCCGTGGTCGCAGAACTGCCGGTTCCGGGTCAGCGGGTCGATGTTTCGCCAGAACACGTCGAGCAGCTGCGCGTAGGTGATCTTCGCCGGGTCATAGACCACCTCGACCGCTTCGGCGTGCGCGGTCCGGCCGGACGACACCTCGCCATAGGTCGGATGTTGCCGTTCCCCGCCGGTGTAGCCGGATGTGGTCGAGATCACACCGTCGAGCTCGTCGAATGGCGGCTCCATGCACCAGAAACAGCCCCCCGCGAACGTCGCCTTGGCCAGCCCGGGGGCGGCGACGGGTGTCGCCGAGGTCTGTCCTTCGGCCGTGACGAGCGCCATCGCCCCTCCGACCAGCGCCGCGATGGCGAGTAGTGCGGACACTCTCTGAGTGGTCGTCATGATCTTCGGGCTCCTCCACATACTGTCTGCTTAGACGCGCGTTGGGCGGCTAGCGAAACTACGCCTCAAACCGACGAGCGAAGACGGCGCAGCCTCGCGAGCAGAAGCTTATCTTACAGCCCCGCTACGCGGGGGCTAGACATCTCCGCGTGTCATGAACACTCGCTTCACACGTGACGATATCACCCTTAGGAGATGTCTAGCAGCCCGTGGTGAAGCCTCGCTGCATTCGAACGGCGCTGCATCCCGGCTGCCGGCGTTGCTTCTCGGTCGAATACAGGCCGGTCTTCTCCCTCGGCGCGCCTTGTCAGCCGGGCCCATCGCCGTGCTCGGTGCGACGCGGGGTTTCACCACGGACTGCTAGGAAAGCGCCTCACCGGGAAGGGCGCAGTCCCCTCGGAAGGTGCCGTTACGACACCAACGGGTTGGTGACCTTCAGTCCCGCGAACCGGCCGAAGTCGCGGTCCGCCGACCACAGCTCGTCGACGCCATGGTGCAAGCATAACGCCGCCACCCTGGCGTCGTGCACCCGCGGGCCTGCCACTTTGCTCTCCAGCACCGCGGCGCGCAGCTGGTCCCAGTACCCGACGGACTCTCCCAACAGGACGAGCGTCGGCGTTTCCATCCAGGCCGCGACCTGGTCGAGGGCCAGCTCAGGCGGGGTCGGAGGCCGGTAGATACAGGGGTGGGTCACAATGGCGAGAAACTCGTGCAGGCACGGCCACGGAATGGCCCAGTCGCCACGGCCCTCGGCCAGCGCCGTCACACACCGTGTCGCCGGCTCGTGCCATGGAGAATCCTCCCGGTGGGCATAGACCAGGAGATTCGTGTCGAGGGCGATCATCCGCCACGACCCTCATAGGCCAGTTCGCGTAGGCGTTCCCAGGCTCCCTCCCGCATGTCCCGCTGCAAGCCCTCCCCCGCGAAGCTCGCGTGCCGCAGCCGATGGGCCGCGCGCCCTGTCCTCTCGGCGAGGACCCGGTGCAGGCCCTGTTCGATCAGCGCCCTGACGGTCGTCTGCTGGCTGGCCGCCAGTTGCTTGGCTTCGGTGAGGAGCGCATCCGGAATCTCGACGGTCGTCTTCATACATACACACATATCACTACACACATATCAATGCAAGCGCTGCAGCCGAGACGCGTTCAGACGAGGGTGCGACGCCATCGCTGGCCTGAAGGGGTTCCGCCCGCAGCCTCAAAACCGCAACAGGCGGTTGATCTTGATAATGAAGATGCGGTTCTCGAGCTCGGGGAGGCTGTTTGGGGTCAGCGTGTCGCGCTGCTCGTTGTACACCACGAACAGCTCGCTGCCGGGCTGATACTCCCACCGTAGCCGGATGTTGCTGCTCAGCGCGTTGTTGCTGGAGTTGTACTGGATGAGCGCGCTCAGAAACATCGTTGGGGTGAAGGTGTAGGTGGTCCGGGTCGTGACCAGCTGGGAAGTAAAACTGCCCTGTGGCAGCTCCACCCAGTTGATCGACAGCCCTGGTTCGAGCGAGAACCGGGGCGACAGCTCGATCCGGCCGGCTCCGCCCGGACCGAAGCCACCGCCGATGGCGACGGCGGTCTTGGTGCCGCCATAGAAGCTGCCACGGTCCACCGAGAGGGTGCCCGATAGACGGCGCTGCGGTCCGAACGCGTACGACAGCTGGGTGTTCGAGAAGTTGTAGCCGCCGACCGGGATCGTGACGTCCGAGGCGATCTCGAACGGCTGCTGCAGCAGGTCGTATGTGTTGGTGAAGAAGGCGCTGAACCGGTCGCTGTTCTCCAGCTCGATCTGGAAGCTCCCACTCGCTTCGCGGGTCTCGACGGTTCCACTCGCGTCGGTGATGTAGTTGTACGAGCCGTCCCACGAGAGCCGTCTGATCCAGTCGATCGATGCCGGCCGCGGGCTGAACCGCAGCGACCCGAAGCTCTTGCGCAGGTCGGGCCGCCGGAGGAACCCCACACCGGGCGAGAACCGCTCATCGACAAAGAGGTGCTCGGCAGTGAGGCCGTACCGGTCGCCGTTGTACCGGAACTCCCCTTTATAGCTGCTGTCCTTCCCTGCCTCGCCCGTCGTACGTGTCCGTGCCCAGTAGGTGTTGACGAGCACGTTGTCGTAGAAAGCGAACGCCCCGTCGACGCCGACGGCGAGATTCGACCCTGACTGACTCCCGAATGCCGAGCGGTTCGTGATGATCGCCCCGATGCTGCTTCGACGCAGCAGGTCGCGCTTGATCCGGGCCACGGCGAAATTGGTGCTCTGTGCGCCGCCGATCGGTTCCTCGTCGGTCTGGATGTTCAGCAGCCCGAGGCTGAACTTGCCGGCGCGACCGGTCAGCCGGCCTCCGGCGATAATCGGCACCTCGCGTCCGGCGTTCAGCCCGATCTGCCGGCTGTAGAACAGGATCGGTGTTTCGGCGGAGCCCCCGAACGGCCCACGCGCGCCCGCGCCGCCGAATGCGAACAGACCCTGGTTCTCCAGGAAAAACTCCCGCTTCTCTGGAAAGAACAGGCTGAACCTGGTCAGATTGACTTGCTGCGTGTCCGCCTCGACCTGGGCGAAGTCGGTATTGAGCGTGAAGTCGGCCGTCAGATTCTCGGTGAGTCCGTATTTCACCACGTCCAGACCGACATTGCCGGCCAGGTCGCTAGTGACCTGCCGTGACCCGTCGACCACCGAGCTGACGTCGCCGATCAGATACGGCTTCACCTCGAACAACCTGCCGCCGACAGGGACTTCGATGCCGACCAGTGTCGCCGCCTGCGAGGCCTGAAAGATGGCGGCACGTCCGAGCCCGCGGTCCAGCCGTGTCAGATACGCGGTCTCGTTCTTCGATTGCACGTTGCGGCGTAACTGGATGCCCCACAGCTGGCCCCGTCCCGATCGATAGCGGAGCGACTTGAATGGAATCTCCGCTTCGAACGTCCAGCCGCCCTCGAACCGTCCGGTCCGCACGTCCCAGATCGGGTTCCAGTCGCCGTTGTAGTCCCGCTCGTTGGTGACCTGGCCGTCCATCCGTCCGCCAATCGGGTTGACGGTGACCAGGACCCCGTTCCGTCGGTCGTAAAAGGTGTCGAGCAGAAAGCTGATGTTCTCGTTGTTCAGCAAGGTGAAACTGTCACGCCGCATCTCGTTGGCGATCCATTCCGCTTCCGGCGCCGAATGCCAGGCGCGTGCCGAGACGTAAAAGTTGGTGTCGTCGAAGAACAGCCAGAACTCGGTCTTCTCGGTCGCCGGCGCTCCGGCGTCCGGCTCGATCTGCACGAGATCGCTGATCGCCTCCACCGTCCGGTAGATCTCCTCGTCGAGCCTCCCGTCGAGGTCGACGCCGCCTCTCAGCCTGACGGCGCGCACCGTGACCTGACCCGCCTCGTTGCGGGACACGGTCGCCGGCGGGATCGGAGGGGGTGGGGCGCCGGTGACCATCGCCAGGCCACCGCCCCGTGTCGGCGCCACCCCAGCGGTCTCGTCGCGCGCCGCTCGGGCCGCCGGCGGCGGTCGATCCTCTCCGGTGCCGCCGGTCCAGCCGAGACCGGGAAGAATCCGATCCTGGAGGGCGAAGAGCTCCTCGAGGAGGCCATCGACGCGTGTGGCGCGGACGACCGCTCCGGTCTCGCAATCGACGACCCGCGCCGTCACCCAGATCTGCGCACCAACCCGCTGATATCCACCGTGGACCAGCCATCGCGCGCCGGCCCGACGCCCGAAGGCCAGCGCGTCTGCCGGGCTGAGGGCGTCGGCGTCCGGCAGTCCCAGCCCCCTCAACGTGGCCGCGACGCCGTTCCGGCCGATGACCTCGCCGTCGGCTAGCGCCTGTAGATCGATGGCGAGCGCCTCGGCGATCCCGTCCCCGACCCAGCCGATGTCGGGGTCGCCCGAGAGGTTGCGGAAGGGGAGGACGATGATGCGGGCGCCAGCCAGCACCACGTCCGGATCGCCGCGACGGTCCTGGGCCGGTGCAACGGTCGCCACACAGACCAAGACCAGCGACAGCAGGCTGACGAGGCTCGGCGCCATGGTCCTGTCACGACGTGTACGCATAACCGTAGTGGTCCGTGTCATTACGCACCGAGGGCGTCGAGGCGCCCGCCCCGCAAGGCGCGAGGAGGGAGCATACCGGCAGTATTCGACCCTGCTGCGCAGAAGCCGAACGGCGTCCCTGCCGGAATGCATCGGCGGCCGAATGCGGCCCTACTTACGATACGGGCCACATAGATCCTACCGCGAACACGCGACTGCGAGCCGTCCGTCACGACAGGCACATCCGACCTGTGTGAGCTTCCCGGAGCTATAATGTGGCTCATCGAACGGCGGTGGCCGTGCGACATCCGTCGCGCGAGGAGGAGGGTGAGAGATGAGACGTCGAGTGCCGTGCCGGCTCGTGATCAGTATTGCGGCGGTGGTCTGCCTGGCGCAGGGAACGGTGTCGGCTCAGGAGAACTGGACGGTGCCGCGCACCGCCGACGGCCAGCCAGATCTCCAGGGCGTCTGGACGAACAACTCGGCGACGCCGATGGAGCGCCCTGCGGCGTTCGAGGGAAAGGACAGATTGACCGACGAGGAACTGGCGGTGTATCAGGCCCGCGCGGCCAAGCTGCACGCGAACGAACAGGCGGGCAATCTCCTCGGTCCCCTCCTGTTTCAACAGGTGCTGGAGGACCCGAACTTCCGGGAGTTCGATGCCGGGACCGGGAACTACAACTCGTTCTGGCTGGTCGAGCGTGAGCTCGACAACCGGACGTCCTTGATTACCGACCCGCCGAACGGACGCATTCCGCCGGTCACGGAGGAGGCGCGCGAGCGGCGCCGCAACCAGCCGCGGCCCGTCGGGCAGCGGACGGATAGTCACGAGCGCCGCAGCCTGCTGGACCGCTGCATCTCCTATGGCGTGCCGAATCTGTTGGCCGGGTACAACAGCTACTTCCAGATCTTTCAGTCGGTCGACCACGTCGTCGTCATGCAGGAGCTGATCCACGACGCGCGTGTCATCCCGATCGACGACTCGCCACATCTGGATGCCACGGTGCGCCAGCTGCACGGCGACTCACGCGGGCATTGGGACGGAGACACGCTGGTGGTGGAAACGACCAACTATTCGAGCCGCGGCAGCTACCGCGGTGCCACCGACAACGTCCGGGTCGTCGAGCGATTCACCCGGGTCGCGCCAGACATCATCGAGTATGTGGTCACCTTCGACGACCCGGCCACCTGGACCCAGCCCTGGACCCTCATGATTCCGTTGAAGCACTCGGACGAGCCGATATTCGAGTACGCGTGCCACGAAGGGAATTACGCGATAGCCGGCATTCTCTCCGGTGCTCGTGCCGAGGAGGCGGCGGCCGCGGAGCCGCAATAGCTGCTACGCCGGGCAGCAGGGACAGGTCGGCGCATCGCCCTGTACAAGCTGGCGGTTTGCGCGGTGGGCGCCGGTCTGGTTGGGGTCTGCCGGTCGCCGGGCAGCGGCCAGTCCAGCGGCCGTACGCCCATCCTGCGGCTGCCCCCGGCGGGCGGTCGGCGGCCCTCCTGGGCCCCGATACCCGGTGAAGATCTGGTACTGCCGGGTGTCGATGGTGGTGTCGAGCCGGATGGTGCCGTCGCCGGTCACCTCGAACCGCTCGAACGGCTCGCCGTCGCAGAGGATGAAGACGTCCTCCGTGTTCGGGAGCGTGGTCACGCGCCAGGTCGTCTCGATGCCGCGTCGGTCGGGGGTCGTGGGGTAGGTGCCGACATAGAGGGTCCCGCTCTCGGTGTCGTTCCACGCCTGATACAGCCCGAGCGAGGGAAAGTCGATGCCCTCGACGGTCGGCGCCTCGAACTTGTCCAGGTACGGCGCCTCGAACGCCCGAATCCAGTCACCGTCGTTTCCGACCTCGGACACCATCATGGTCGCGCTCCGCTGCCCCCGCGGATACGCCTCGTTCAACCGGAAAAACCAGCCGAACTTCTCGTCGTGCGCGCCGAAGAAGCGAGGGTCGTACTCCCGTTCAGCCGCGGCGCGCAGCCGGGCGACCGCCGTGTGGTCGCCCAGCGCGCGGGCCAGGAGCAGACCGGTGGCGTTCGCGCGAATCGGCACCTGTGGATCGCTCCAGCCCAGCGCGTTGGCCGCGGCCTCGTAGATGGTCGTCGCCAGCTCGCGGTTCTGCGGCAGCACCATGAACGCGGTTGCGGCGCCGCTCCCAGGACCACCGTTCGCCTTGTACTCGACGATCGGATCGTAGTAGTTGGTGATCCACTCCAGCTTGCCGTCGCTCGAGACGCCCATGTAGTGCTCTCGGGCATACTCCAGGAAGTTCTGGAAGGCGCGGTGTGTCTGTTTGCCGAACACCCGGTCGTAGAGATACATGCCGAGACCGCCGGCGCTGTTGCAGTAGAACCAGATCTTGGTGTTCTCGCACTGCGGTCCCTCCGGATGCGCCTGATACTGTCGCGCCATCTGCTCGGCGATGCGATGGTGGTCCCACTCGAACATCTGGTCCCCGTAGCCGGTCACCGGGAACGGCCGGGTGTACTTGTCGTCGCCCGAGACGTACTTGTAGATCGAGAGCAGCAGGGTGAACCAGCCGCGAAAAAAGAGGTAGCCGTCGGCGCCAATAGGGTCGGGCTGCAGTCCCCAGGGTTCGACGCCGTTCGCGGTCCAGCCGAACCGGTTGTAGTTCCCGCGCAACCGCTCGGGGATGCCCCCCATGACCCGGGGTGGATAGTTCTCCCGCTTCGGGTCGTCGCCAATCTGTGTCAGCCAGTCGATCGCGCCCCAGTAGGTCGGATAGCGGCTGGCCAGCCCGTCGGCAATCTGCGTGTAGACCTCGCGCCACGCCGGCGTCTGGTCTGCCATGAGCAGCAGTGCGTAGGAGGAAAACGACAGGTCGAACCGCCCGTAGCTGAGCACGACCGGGACGGAGTAGCGGTCCCACCACTGGTGTGGCACCCCGGTCGAGCTCCAGTCGTCATCCGTCGTCGTCTTGTCCCACAGAAACCGCAGCCATCCGCGGGTCCGTCGATTCAGCGTGGGAAACACCGACCGGGGTGTGTCCTCCGGGACTTCGACCGGGGACTGCTGCGTGCCCGCCCCGACCGCGGTGGGCGACACGGCCAGCGCGCCGGCCGCTGCCCCGACCTGCTTCACGAAGTCACGCCGCGAGTGTCCCTGCTTGGCCGTCATGAGTCCCTTTTCAACGGGAGGATGAGATCGTGGGAAGGACGTTGAGGGTGGACGAAGCCCTCCAGCTTCTGCTGCCTTCTGCCTTCTGACTTCTACCCTGCTTGGGTAACCTCTAATAATCCGACGCCCGCAGAGACGCGCGGATGATCTCGTTGTCGTTCCGGTGGAAGATGTGTCCGTTGGCGTACGCCGGGTGCGACCAGTTCACCAGCCGATCGAAGGCTTTGCGAGGCCCGTACCCCGCATTGCTGGTCGGCTCGATGAGCCGGGTACGTCCGTGCTCGACATAGCCCTCTGGTGTGAACTGGGCATTGATGAGGAACCCGTCGTCGTTGACGACCAAGTACCGGTCGCCCTGTTTGACCATGAACGCCGCACCCCAGCGTGCCTGCGCGACCATCTCGTCGCTCATCCACAGCCGTTCGCCGGTGCGCGCGTTCAGCCCCCGCAGCTCGCCGTAGCTGCCGACGCCGTAGATGTAGTCACCCTCGATCAGCGGCGTGGTGATCAGCGCGTGCAGGCCGTCGGTCTGGTCCGGCATCTCGCTGCGGCTCTGGCCTTTCCAGAGCATCGTCGCGCCGGGCCGGTCCTGGTCGAGCTGCATCATCATCGAGCCGAGATAGAACTGCGTGACCAGCAGGTAGTTCCCGCTGTGCACCGGGGTGGCCACCGACATGCCGCCCCTCGCGTCCCACACTTCCTCCCAGTAGACCTCGCCACTGACCGGGTTGAGCGACACCAGCGCCGCCGCGTGCCACACGATCAGCTGCCGCGCGCCACCGGCCTCGATGATGATCGGCTGGCCGTAACCCATCTCGCCGACCACGTCGAGTGCCCGCCAGACCTCGGCTCCGGTCCGCTTGTCGAACGCCATGATCAACCCGCCCGGTTCCCCGCCGACGACCGTGATCAGCCGGTCGCCGTCGATGATCGGAGAGCTCGCGACACCCCAGGTCGGGACGAAGCTGTCGAAGTCGGTAAGGTAGTGCTTCTCCCAGATGACCTCCCCGGTCTCGACGGCCAGGCAGTACAGATCGCCCGCCGCGCCCACCACATACACCCGGTCTCCATTGACCGTTGGCGTCGCCCGGGGCCCGATCGCGTACGACTGCATCAGCATGCGATAGGACGTCGGCCATTCGCGGATCCACAAGATCTCGCCGCTGTCCTCGTCGAGCGCGATCGCCCGCTCGGTCCCGTCCATCGTCCGAGACGCCGGATCCTGTGCCCAGTCGGTGATGAACACCCGGCCATCGGCGACAGCGGGACCGGAAAACCCCGAGTTGATCGGCACCCGCCACTTCACCTTCAACTCGGCCGGAAGCTCTTGCACGATCCCGGTGTCGGCCCACACGCCGGCGCGGCCGGCGCCACGCCACTCGGGCCAGTCGTGCGCAAACGCCGCCGGTGCCGTCCACAACACGGATGCGGCAAGCGCGAGACACCGCACGAGTGTCCGAATCTGGCGGGTCATCACGCGATGGGTCATATCGTCGTTCCTCCTGTTATCTCGGCCGGACCGCCGACCGATGCTTGAACCGGCCAGGGTGTGGTCGACTCGCGTCTTGTGTGAAAGTCTATACTGTCGTCCCCCGCGCCGCTCAATCAAGCGTGTCTTCGAAACAGCAGTTGACCGTGGCCGGTCTCGTCCTCGTCTTCGGATCTCCAGTGGCCGGCCAGCCGCTGGACAGCGACGTGCTGGCGGTGCTGCAGGGTCCCCGGCCGCCGGTGGCGCCGGAGGTGGTCTCCCGCGACGCGCAGGGCCGGGCCACGGTGCGCGCGACCCGGCTGAGGGCCCCACTGCAGATCGATGGCCGGCTCGACGAACCGGTCTACGAGACCGTGCAGTACATCACCGACTTTATCCAGCAGCTGCCGGATGAAGGAGCGCTCGGCAGCGAGCGCACCGAGGTCTGGGTCCTGTTCGACGACGACAGCATCTACATCTCGGCGCGGTGCTACGACACCGCCCCGCCGAGCGAGTGGGTGGCGAACGAGATGCGTCGGGACGTCATTCAGCTTCGGCAGAACGACTCGTTCTCGCTGATGCTCGACACCTTCTACGACCGGCGCAACGGCCTGGCGTTTCTGGTGACGCCGATCGGAGGGTTTTCCGATTTCGCGATCTCGAACGAGGGCGGGAGGGTCAACACCGACTGGAACACCATCTGGGATTCGCGGACCGATCGGTTTGATGGCGGCTGGACGGTCGAGATCGAGATTCCGTTCAAGTCGCTGCGCTACCGGCCCACATCGACCCAGGTGTGGGGGATCCAGCTGCGGCGTATCATCCGGCGGCGGACCGAGGCGTCGTATCTGACGCCGTTGCCCATCTCAGCCGCGCGCGGGAACAGCGTGATCGCCGGGCTGTGGCGCGTATCGCAGGCGGGGTCGCTCGTCGGAATCGAGGTTCCGTCCGGAAGCCGCAAGATCGAGATCAAGCCGTATGGCATCGGAGGTATGACTACCGACAGCACCGCCGATCCCCCGACACGGAACGCGCTGGACGGGCAGTTCGGGCTCGACGTGAAGTACGGGGTGACGCGGAACCTGACCGCCGACTTCACCTACAACACCGACTTCGCCCAGGTCGAGGTCGATGAACAACAGGTGAACCTGACGCGGTTCAGCCTATTCTTCCCGGAGAAACGGGAGTTCTTTCTCGAAGGTCGCGGCAACTTCGACTTCGCGCGGGGAGCCGGTCTGGGCGGCGCCGGGACGCCCACGCTGTTTTTCAGCCGACGTATCGGGTTACAGGGCAGCGACGTGGTGCCGATTCTGGCCGGTGGGCGGCTGACCGGGAAGGTAGGCGCGTTCGATGTCGGCGCGTTGAACATCCAGACCGGCGACGAGCTGCGCTCCGGGGCCCAGACCACCAACTTTACCGTCCTCCGGGTCAAGCGGGATATCCTGCGTCGGAGCACCATCGGCGGCATTTTCACCAACCGCTCGGTGTCGCTGGTCGGCGACGGGTCCAACCAGGTCTACGGGCTCGACGGCCGGTTCGCGTTCTTCGACGACGTGAACCTGCTCGGCTATGTGGCGCGGACCAGCACCCGCGGCAGACGTGGCCGGGACGCCAGCTATCTCGGGCGGTTCAGCTATGCCGGCGACCGCTACGGGTTCGACCTGGGCCATCTCGTCATCGAGGACAACTTCAACCCCGAGATCGGCTTCGTGCGCCGGGACAACATCCGTCGCACCACGGCCTCCGGCCGGTTCAGCCCGCGGCCCCGGTCGATCGACTGGGTCCGACGGTTCAGCCTGTCGGGTGGTGTCGACTACATCGTGGCGGCCGACAACCGTCTGCTCGAGACCCGGACACAGGACGTCGAGCTCGAGATCCAGCTCGAGAACAGTGACCGCTTCACGGTGTCCGCCGTCGACCGCTATGAGCGGCTGACCACTTCTTTCACCATTGCGCCCGGTGTCACCCTGCCGGTGGGCGGCTACGACTTTCGCGACGTGGGCGCCGCGTACTCGTTCGGCCAGCAGCGGCCCCTCAGCGGGTCGATCTCAGTCCGCACCGGTAGCTTCTGGAGCGGCGACAGCACGTCGGTCGGGCTCAGCCGGGGCCGGATCGAGGTCACCCCGCAGCTGTCGGTCGAGCCGAGTCTGTCGTTCAACTGGGTGCACCTGCCGGAAGGCGCTTTCACGACCAGCCTGAGCCGGGTGCGAGTGAACTACAGCGTCACACCGCGGATGTTCTTCAGCGGGCTGCTGCAACACAACTCCAGCGGCAACACCTTCAGCACCAACATTCGATTGCGCTGGGAATACTCCCCGGGGAGCGAGCTGTTCGTGGTGTACACCGAGGACCGCGATACCGACCCGTTCCTGCCGGATCGGCGGACCGAGTTGCGGAATCGGGGCTTCGTAGTCAAGATGAACCGGCTGTTCCGGTTCTAGTACCTAGACGGGGCTTCGCCCCGAACCCCACGCGACCGCTCGCGGGGCCCCTTCGCCCCACTCCGCGTCCGCGGGGCGCGCATGTGCGCGGCCCGCGGCCACGCTTGCACGGGAATGGCGTCTGGGGTAGGTTTGCATCCTGAATTTCCACAAGAGTTGTCTTACCGACGGGGTTCCCAAGAGGAAGGTCTTCTGATGACATTCACACGTCGCGTTCTTGTCACGTCGGTCACGACGGTCATGGCGCTCGGCGCCGTCGTGGGCGTTGCCATGCCGGCGTTTGGCCAGGCGGTCAACGATCTGCCCAATCCGTATACGACGCACCAGGGCCACTTCACGCTGCCCGACGGGCGGACCTGGGGCTCGACGAGCGCGGTCGACATCGACATCGATGGCACGTCGATCTGGGTCGGTGAGCGCTGCGGGGCCAACAGCTGTGCCGGCTCGGACCTGGACTCCGTCCTGAAGTTCGACGCCGACGGCAACGTGGTCACGAGCTTTGGCGCTGGGATGCTCATTTTCCCGCACGGCATTCACGTGGACAGCGACGGCAATGTGTGGATCACCGACGCGCAGGGACCGAACGAAGATGCGCCGGAGTTGGGCCACCGGGTCATCAAGTTCAGCCCGACCGGCGAGGTGCTGCTCGTCCTAGGCGAGGCCGGCGTGGCCGGGGACGGGACCGACCATCTGCTCTACACGCCGTGCGATGTCATCACCGCACCAGACGGGTCGATTTTTGTCGCCGATGGCCACGGAGGGCAGAGCCCGAACGCGCCACCCGAAGAGGTCGCCCGTATCGTCAAGTACGACGCCGAGGGGAACTACATCATGCACTGGGGCGGGTTGGGCTCCGAGCCGGGCCAGTTCCGGACCCCGCATGGCCTGGCGTGGGATTCCCGTGGGCGGCTGTTCGTGGCGGACCGCGGCAACAAGCGGATCCAGATCTTCGATCAGGAGGGCAACTTCCTGGAGGAGTGGAGCCAGTTCAGTCGGCTGAGCGGCATCTTCATCACGGCCGACGACACACTGTATGGCGCCGACTCCGAATCGAGCGACACGTCGAACCCAGGCTGGCATCGCGGTATCCGGGTCGGCAGCGCCGCGACCGGCGAAGTGATGTATTTCATCCCGGACCCGGCGTCGGAGCCGGGCGGCACCAGCGCGGCCGAGGGCGTGGCGGTTGATGCCAACGGCAACATCTTCGGCGCCGAGGTCGGTCCGCGCCAGCTGGCGCGGTACACGCGGTAGCGGTGGCAGGGGGGTGGGAGCGTGCGTGCTCCCACCCCGGTCTTTCTCCTCCCCAACCCACCTCCTGAGAACGCGAAGGATGCACTCCCACGCGCCCGTAGGACACGTGACCGCTGCCTGGCTCGCGCTGTTCCTGCTCGCGGCGACAGCGCACGCCGACGACTGGCCCCAATGGCGCGGGCCGACCCGGCTCGGCGTCTGGACCGAGACCGGCATCGTCGACCAGTTTCCCGATGAGGGACTGAAGGTGGACTGGCGCGTGCCGATCCGCCCCGGCTTTGCCGGCCCGGTGGTCGCCGGAGGCCGGGTCTTCGTGCTCGACTATCTGGAGAATCCAGGCTCCCGCACGATGGACGGCGCCGAACGGCTGCTGTGTCTCGACGAGGAGACCGGCGAGCTGTTGTGGAGCCGCGAGTGGCCCACGACCTATCGCAACCTCCTCGGCACCTTTGCGACCGGTCCGCGAGCGACCCCGAGCGTCGATGGCGACCGGGTCTACGTGGTCGGCGCCGCCGGCATGATTCTGTGTGTCGATACCGAGACGGGGGCGGTCGTCTGGCAGGTTGACACCGTCGCCGAGTACGGTACGACCGTCCCGGTCTACGGGGTCAGCAGCTCGCCGCTCGTCGACGGGAACCGGCTCATCGTCGTGGTGGGCGGCGAGCCCGATGCGCTGATCGTCGCGTTCGACAAGCGGACCGGTAACGAGATCTGGCGCGCCCTGCCGCTGGTGTCCGAGACCGGTTACAGCGCCCCGATGATCTACGAATCAGGCGGCGCGCGACAGCTCATTCTCTGGCACCCCCGCGGGGTCAGCTCGCTCGACCCGGAGAACGGGGCTGTCTACTGGGAGCACGAGTGGCCGATCGGCGGTATGACCGTGGCCACCCCGGTCTCGACCGGTCCCTATCTGCTGGTCACCCACTTCTTCCGCGGGTCGCTGATGTTGCGGCTCGATCAGGACCGGCCGGCGGCGGAAGAACTCTGGAGGGGGCAGAGCCGCAGTGAGCTGCCCGGCGAGACCGATGGCCTGCATGCGCTCATCACGACCCCGCTCATCATCGGCGACTACGTCTACGGCATTGGCAGTTATGGCGAGCTGCGGTGTCTCGATGCGCGCACCGGTGAGCGGGTCTGGGAGACCACCGAGCTGGTCGGGCACGAGCGTTGGGGTGCCGCCTTCTTCGTCCAGCACGGCGACCGGGTCTTCGTGACCAACGACACCGGTGAGCTGATCGTGGCCCGTCTCACGCCGGCGGGCTACACCGAGATCGGCCGGACCCAGTTGCTCGCCCCGGCCACCCGCACGCGGGGCGGCGCCACCGGCCGGTGGGGCGACCGTGGGGTCGTCTGGTCCCATCCCGCCTATGCGAACCGGCACATCGTCATGCGGAACGACGAGGAGATCATCCGCGTCTCGCTCGCGGCGGCGGATTACGACTAGCCGTCCGTGGTGAGAGTCGCGCGGACCCACAGGGTGGCGATGCGCCGGTCTGGCAAGGCGTGACGCGGGTCTCAGCGGCCCGTACCAGGTGTGCGTCCCGCGGCCGAAGGGGCCGTGCTCCCGGCGTGGCTGGCTCAGGTAGCCAGGGCGACGGCGATGTTCTCGCGCCGGACGCGCAGGGTTCGGGACCACGTTCACCGACGCGCTGGTACTGGATCAGCGGTTGAGTTCGGCGTAGATCTTCTCGGCGTTGGACTCGGCGCTGGTCAGCGTGCCGCGGCTCATCGCGTAGTTCGCGTAACGCGCCGGCAGGTTCAGCGACGCGGCGGCCTCCGACGCCGACTTGCCCTCGGCCTTCCCACGTTCCACGGCCGCGAGGAAGTCGCGGTTGAACTCGCCAAACTCACGAAAGTCGGCCCAGGTCATCACCGGGCTGTGCCCGGGAATGACGGTGTCGACACCTTGGATGGCATCGACCGCGGCCAGCACCGTCTTCGGGTACTCCACTCCGCTGCCGCCGTTGCCCACGTCGATGTACGGCACACCTTTCCAGGCGAACAGATCCCCCGTATGCGCGACGCCCAGTGCGCGGAACACGACGATGGAGTCACCGCTGGTATGACCGCGACCGAAATAGTACAGGTCGATCTGATCGTCGCCGTCGAGCAGCGAGAGCCTGTCCGTGTAGGTGCGGCTGGGCAGGTACTGTCGCCCTGTGGCCGACTGGAACGGCGCCATCTTCTCCATGTTGGTCTTCGTGTTCGCGTGTGCCACGAACTCGACCGGCAGGGGGAAATCGATGTTGCTCCCGACGTGATCCCCATGCGTGTGCGTGTTGATGATCATCGTGACCGGTTTGTCGGTCACGGTGCGAATCTTGTCCAGGATGGCGCTACCCCACTCGGGGTTTTTCGTGTCGACCACCACGACGCCGCCCTCGGTCACGAAGGCCGCGGTGTTGCCGCCCCCGCCCGTGATGACGTAGAGGTTGTCCTTCACCTGCTCGATCTCGGCCACGTTGCCCTGCGCAGCCAGACGACCGACCAGGGCAACGGCGCCCACGACGAGCACCACACCCAGCACCACTATCCGTCTCATGAGAGCCCTCCTATCGTCAGTGCGAACTACTGCCCGGACGCCGACGCCGCCTCTGCGGCCCGCGCCCCTGACAGCATGTTGAACAGTCCGTAGTTTCCCTCGTGGCACGCGTACTCGAACATTGCGTCGCCTCGCTTCATCGGCAAGGCCGCCGTAAACGGCCGCGTAAAGGTCATAGCATCCTCGACCGTGTACGTGTAGAGCAGGGTGTCATCGCCCACGCGACGGAAGCGCTCGGTCAGATGCAAGGTGGTGCCGGAGCCGGCTGCCGTCGTCACCGACGGGTTGAAGCTGGCGATTTTGTCGGTAAAATTCCTCGTCTCGACCACCAGCGTATCACCGTCCCAGTAGCCGCGCGAACTGCCCATCCACTGTCGGATACTGCCTGGCAGCGGGTTGCGCCCAGCTAACGTCAGCGGCACGATGCGCGCGTCGTGCACCATTTCATGGAGTATGACGACATGGTCCGGCGTCTGAAAGATCTGAATGTTCTGGTTGTAGCCGGCGGGCACAATCGGCGGGCCGGAGTTGAATCCGAGGAGACACCGCTCGGAGAGACCTCGGTCCTCGTGGCTGTCGGCGCCGATCCCAGCCGCACGGACGCGCACCGGACGGACACCCGGCAGGTCCTCGCCGAGCGACAGCACGTCCATCTCGATGCCGGGCTGTAGCGCCGGGAGGCGTCCATCGGGCGGGTCCACGATGAGCGACGTCCGCTGGTCGTCGACGACCCTTGCGCCCTGGTCGACCCAGTAGCGGTTGTAGGCGCCGATGCTGCCGCCGACCGGTAACGGTTCTGTCCGCACCTCGCTTGGAGCGTTCGCCTCGGCGGTGCGCGCGGCGGCCTGCGATTCGACCTCGGCAGCCTCTTCAGCCGTCAATACCGCCGTGTCCGCCAGATCCTCGGGTCTCTGGAGCGGCGTCAGCGTGCGGAAGTCCCAGACCCCCTGGAGATCGGGCCTGCCATCGGGTAGACGCGGAGGTTCGAACGGGGTCTGCGCACCGGCGGAAGACACGCACACGACCAGCAGCACCGAGACAACCGCGCGATCGCGTAGGCTCATCTCTTCCCCCGTGTCGAAGCACACGCATCATCGCTTACCTGGTCGAAGCGCGCAACACCGCGCGGGCGCCGAGTGGCGCGTATCATCCCCGAGGGGCGTCCGCGAGTCGAGCGACTCCAGACACTGACGGACGCCGGCACGATTCTGTGGAGTGGTCGTCGATTGGGGACGACAACGCCTGACGTTCTCGCGCGAGGACAGCGAGGCGTGGCTGACATCGTCGTTGACAACCGCAGGTGATTCTCTATCTGGACGCGAGCGCGCTCGTCAAACGGTACGTGACCGAGCGCGGGTCCGAAGAGGTGATTGCCCTGACGGCCGCAGCGGCGGCCGTCGCAACATCGCTCATCAGTCGAGCCGAAGTAGCCGCTGCGCTCGCCCGCGCGGTTCGCCTCGGCGTTCTGGACAACGACGGCGGCCGGCGGGCGGAGCGCAGATTGTCAGGAGAGTGGCCAGACCTCGCGAGAATTCCCGTCACCGAAGCGCTCGTGTCGCGGGCCCACACTTTGGCCTGGGAACACGGCCTGCGCGGGTACGACGCCGTACAGCTCGCGGCGGCCCTCACCTGGCAGGACTCGATTGGCCAGGATGTTGTTCTGGCGACGTTTGATCGTCAGCTATGGGAGATCGCACCCCGATCCGGACTTCAGGCGTGGCCGGAGACGTTGACACGCACCGGCGCGCACTGAGGACACCTGCCATCATCTGACAAACTTCTGCACGCGTCCGCTGAGCTGCGCCACGAAGACGTCTCCCGCATCGGACACGGTCATGCCGTGCCCGCCGTTGCCACCGGGTAACGTCGCGACCGCCTCGCCCTCGAGACTCCGCAGCGTACCGCCGGTCCAGATCTGTTGCTCGTCCGTCATGACGAGCGCGGAGACCCCGCCGATGTCTGGCCACTCGTTCAGGAACTCGCCGTCCGGGGTGAACACCTGGACCCGCTGGTTGTCCCGGTCGGTGACGTAGACGTGTCCCTCGGCGTCGACCACCAGGTTGTGGGGCAGGCCGAACTCGCCTGGACCGGTGCCGCGCGTGCCCCACTCGAGCAGATACCGCCCGTCGGCCGAGTACTTCACCACCCGCGCGTTGCCATAGCCATCACTGACGTAGACATCGCCGTTCGGGGCGAACCCGACGTCGGTCGGCAGGTTGAAGGTGTGCCGGCTCCTGCCGGCGACCCCCTTCGTGCCGAGCTCCATGACCACGCGCCCCTGCCGGTCCATCTTGTAGACGACGTGACCCGGGGCATCGACCGCCCAGATGTTGCCCGCCGGATCGACACGCACCGAGTGCGCGCCGCACGCATGGCATCCGGCCGGCCCGTAGACGGCGGTGTAGCCCGACTGTCCCGCCACGCGATCGCCCGGCGGGATGCCGCCGACCTTGCCGTTGCTGAACAGGCCGTCGCCCCAGGCCCGGACGAACCGCCCACCGCTGTCGAACAGCATGATCGGCTGCGCGCCGCGATGCAGCACCAGGATGCTGCCATCCGCGCTCGTGGCGACCCCCGACACCTGACCGAAGTTCCACGGCGCGGGCGTCCCGGCCGCCGTTGTCGCCGGGCGGGGCCAGGCGGGCGCCTCGGTGTATTCGGCGACCTGTCCGCTCGCCGGCTGGCCGAGGGCGAACAGGAAAACGCAACCAAGAACGATGTCCACGCGGTTGACTTGCATTGCTGCCCCTCCCCGCCAACACCCAGCTCGACCCACAGCTGGCGAAGCCCTCCCGCCTGCGCCAAGGCTTCGGCGGACAAGTCTGCTGCCTTCTGCCTGCGCCCTTCTGACTTCTTCAGTCAGGCAGCGCGAAGACGAACAGCGCGTTGCCGGTTGCCGGACGTCGCTTCTCCGGTGTCAAAGTCAGCGGAATCGTCGACCAGCTTCCCGAGCCGGTGCCGACCGGGACCGCGACATACTGCGTGCCGTCGACCGCGTAGGTGATCGGGAACCCCTGGACCGAGGTCGGCAGCCGTGTCTCCCACAGCGCGTTGCCTGACACGACGTCGTAGGCGTGGATGAACCGATCCCAGTCGCCGACGAACGCCAGTCCGCCCGCTGTCGTCAGCGCGGCCGAGTTGAACGGGGTGCGTGTGCGGTGCGACCACAGGATCTCGCCGCTCACGTGCATGGCCACGAACTCGCCGAGGTTGCCGTCGCTCGCCGGGTGGTGCAGGTTCTCGCGCCGGCCGAGGCCGCCACCGCCGCCCCCTTCGCGCTGCTCCACCTCGATGTAGATCGACCTCTGACAGTTCAGCGTGAGCGGAATGTAGAACGCCTCGGTCTCCGGGCTGTACGCCATCGCGCGCCAGCTCTTGAAGCCGGAGTGGCTCGGGCAGAACTCGAGCTCGACGTTCAGCTGCGGAATCTTGCCGGGACGATAGGAGACCCGCCCGGTCGTCGGGTCGACATCGACCAGATTCTGATAGCCGAGGTCCGTCGCGCGGATGAATCGGCCCGTCTCCCGATCGAGCTGCCACAGGATGCCGAGCTTCCCCATGGTGAAGACCGACTTCCGCCCGTCGACATCGACCAGGACCCGCTCGAACACCTCGTCCATGTCGTGCGATTCGCCGGGCAGATGCTGGTAATACCACTGCATCTCCCCGGTGTCCGGATCGAGCGCAAGCGTCGAGCTGGTGTAGAGCGCGTCGGCATTGGTCGTGCGGCTCACCTGCGCCCACGGCTTTGCCTGGGCGACCCCCCAGTAGATCAGACCGAGTTGCGCATCGTAGCTGCCGGTGATCCAGGCGTCCCCGCCGCCACGGAACAGCATCGGCAGGTCGCCCCAGGTGTCGCCGCCCGGCTCGCCCGGGCGCGCCACGGTCGACGTGCGCCAGAGCTCGCGTCCGGTCTCGGCATCGTGCGCCGTGATGAAGCAGCCCTCGTCCCAGAAGCGTGAGCACCCGGTGATGCCGGATATCACCTTGCCACGCGCCAGGAGCGAACCGCTGGTGAAGCGGAACCCTTTCTCCGCATCGGCGACCTCGACGTCCCAGACCACCTCGCCCGTGTCGGCGTCAAGCGCCACGAGATGCGCGTCGGCGGTGTTGAGAAAGATCTTGTCGCCGTAGATCGAGAGGCTGCGGTTCGGACGCTGGCGTCCGGCGGCGGTCGGGAACTCCCGGCGGTATTCCCACCGAAGCTCTCCCGTGGCCGCGTCGAGCGCGTGCACGATGTTGCCGGGGCTGGCCAGATACATGACGCCGTCGTGGACGAGCGGCGTCGTCTGCTGCATGCCGGGCTCCATGGCCCACGACCAGACCATGCGGAGCTGCCCGACGTTCTCGCGGGTGATCTGGTCGAGCGGGCTGTAGCCCCACCCGTCCGGCGTGCGTCGCCAGTGCAGCCAGTCGTCGGGGGACGGCGCGGCCAGCATCGCGTCGGTGACCGGCGACACGTCGGCGACCTGTGCCGTCGCCGGCGCGGGCGCCCCGAGGAACGCCAGGCCGAGGACCATGGTCAACATGGTGGACACGACGCGAGGCGTCATCGGTGTGCTCCGTGCTCCAGGGAAACGCCCAAGATGTAGGTCTGCATTGTCGAGCGTTTCCCCCTGGCCTGCTCCAGGCTCATGTAGGCGGCGGTGCCGAGGGTCAGGGCCTGATCGCGTTCTCTCCGTCTCCACGGCGGAAGACATTCTCCGACAGCAGCTCCGTCGGTACCGCCGCGGCCAGGAGGTCTCCGACCGCCAGTGGCGCGATATCCTCGGCATCGTGGCGGTGCACGGGCACCCGCTCGACGACGCCTCCTGGCGGAGGGGCCCAGACATTCTCCCCGTCACCGACGTGCTCGATCGAGCGTTGCGCCAGGGACGGCGAGAGTGAGCCTCCGGCGCGCCTGTCTACCCGAGGTCCGATCAGGGTTGTTGGTCTGCGGCGACGGGAACGTCGCGCAGGCGCTCGTGGACCGTTCCCGGAATGCCCAGGCGAGTATCGGCGCCCAGTTGCTTCAGCAGCTCGGCGGTCTCCGGCCAGCCTTGGAACTGGAAGGATTGCTTGGCGCCTTCCGCGATACGGAACGCGGTACGTCCCCGAAAATCGCGCGCGTCGAGGGCGGCGCCCTCGGCCACCAGATACGCGATCACCTCGTTCAACCCGCGGAACGCGGCACCGTGCAGGGCCGTGAAATCGGCTTCGTTGACCGCGTTGATGTCAGCACCCGCCTCGAGCAGCATCTTGACCGCCGCCTCCGCACTTGGCGAACGGGCCCCACGCGGTTCCCGCGGCGTATACGAACCGCGACCGAGCCCCGCGGCGGCCATGAACGGCGTGGTCCCGTCATCGGTCGTCAGGTGCTGGTCTGCGCCTGCCGCCAGGAGCGTCCGGATGATCTCGATCTCGCCGGTGCCGTTCCGATTTGCCGCGTAGGCCGCCACCCACAGGGGCGTGGCCCCTCGAAGATCTCCGGTGCCGATCGAGAACGGCTCGAACGCCCCTTTCGTGGGATGGCCGATGTAGCTCATGAACATGGCGGAGGTCGTGATGCGGATGTTCGGGTCCGCGCCGTGCTCGAGCAGCGCGAGCACCAGCGGCAGCCGGCGATCCGCGGAGAGGCTGCTCCGCCGTCCGAACCCGCCTCCAAGATACGAGCCGCCCAGGCCATGGTGGCGGGACCAATCGCTCAACCAGGTGCCGACGGCTCCCGCCGCAACGTGCAGCGCGTGAATGCCACCCATCGAGCCGTTGGGATCGGCGCCCTGTCTGAGCAGAAACCGGACGAACGCGTCCTGGCCACTCCCGATCGCATACGGCAGGGCATGGGTGCCGTCCACGCCGGTCTCGTTCACGTCGACACCGGCGGCAATCAGGGTCTCCGCCATTTCGATGTCGCCGTTGCCTGCGACGAACAGCAGCGGCGTGAACCCCTGCGCCGTGGAGCTGTGCGGGTCGGCGCCGCCATCGAGCAGCACACCGACGATGTCCCGATGTGACTCCGCCACCGCCCACATCAACGCCGTGCTCTTGGTTTCGGTCGTGGCCGCGGCGATGTCCGCGCCGGCGGCCAGGAGCGCGCTGACGACCTGCACATTGCCAGTCCGTGCGGCGGTCATCAGCGGCGTCAGCCCACTGGTCTGGGCCATGGTCGTGTCGGCGCCGGCGGCCAACAGCTTCTCGACCATGGCCAGACTCGCGTTCTCCGCGGCCCGCTCGAGCGGGGTCACGCCGTGGTCATCGGCCGCATTCGCGTCGGCTCCGTCGCCGAGCAGCCGGTCTGCGATGTCGAGGTTGTCCCAGTGGGCCGCCCAGAGGAGTGCCGTCGACCCGTCCGCCCACGGCGTGTTGACATCGACGCCCTCGTCGAGCAGCGCGCGCACCGCGTGCGTGTCCTGGTCCGCGACGGCGTGCACCAGCCGCAGATCCTGTCCGGCGGACGTCGCCACGCCGACAGCCACGACCAACGGACACACCCACATGCCGGCCAGACGATTCACTGTGGCGCCCATAGGTGCTTGTCCCCTCGTTCTCACAACCAGCGATACGCACAACTATACGCAGAGAGCCGCGCCGTCACAAGCGGTGATATACTCCACGCTGTAAATCCAGGCCAGAATCACGTTCACGAGGCTGGCGACCATGTACATGCCGACGATATTGAGCACGGCCGGACTGGTTGGACTCGCGGTGGCCGGAGGCGTGTCTCTGCAACTCGCCCAGGTCCAGGCCGCGGGCGCGCCAGCGGCGAACCGATCGTCGCAGCGCACGGAAGCGGCGGCTCCGGCGGCCCAACCCCCGTCACGCGAGCTCTTCGATCGATACTGCGTGACCTGCCACAACGAGCGGCTGCAGACCGCCGGCCTCCTGCTCGACCAGCTCGACATCGAGCAGGTCGCCGCGAACGCCGAGATGCTGGAAAAGGTCGTGCAGAAGCTCCGCAGCGGGCAGATGCCGCCGGAGGGTCGGCCCCGACCCGATGCGTCGACCATCGATGCCTTCGCCACGTCGCTCGAGACGGCGCTCGACCGGGTGGCCGCGGCCGACCCCAACCCTGGACGGGTCGTCGCGCACCGGATGAATCGCGTCGAATACGTCAATGCCATCGAAGATTTGCTCGCGCTGGAAATCGACGGCACGGCGTTGCTGCCCAGCGACATGGCCGGCTTCGGGTTCGACAACAACGCCGAGGTGCTCTCGATCACGCCGGCGCTGATGGCCCGGTATATCACCGCGGCCACGAAGATCAGTCGCGCGGCGGTCGGCAGTCCCGACAACCGCCCGGTCATGCAGGTGTACCGGACCGGGTTCGAACGGCGCGACGTCCGACTGAACGAGGACATGCCGTTCGCGACCCACGGCGGCCTGGCCGTGCGCCACCATTTTCCGCTCGACGGCGACTATGTCTTCGCGATCCGCCTCAAGCGGAACGGGACGACCCAGGCGATTGAGGGCATCGGGGAAAGCGCGCATCGCATCGAGGTGCGTGTCGACCGCGCCCTCGTCAAGACGTTCGACATCGGCGGCATGTACCCGGGACCCGACCCCGGGCAATTGGTCGCGGTGCGCGAGGGCGATGTCGAGGGCCAGCGGCTTCACGAGTATCGGATGACCGCCGACGACGAGCTGGAGCTGCGCGTGCCGCTCGAGGCGGGCACGCGACTCGTGTCGGTCGCGTTCACCGATGCCGCCCCGTCGCCCGCCACGGTGAGCGATCTGCCCGGCGTCGACATGCTCACTATCTCGGGCCCGTTCGATGGCACGGTACCGACGGAGACCCCGAGTCGGCGACAGATCTTCACCTGCTACCCGAGCGATAGCAGCGACGAGGCCGAGGAGGCGTGCGCGCGCGAGATCCTCACCTCGCTGGCGCGGCGCGCCTATCGACGGGGTGTCACTGACGCGGAAGTCGATGCGCTGCTCGACACCTATCGGGAGGGCCGCACCGACCAAGACTTCGATGCGGGGATCGAGCGCGCGCTGGAAACGCTGCTCGCGATGCCGCAGTTCCTCCTCCGCGTCGAAGCCCAGCCCGTCGATTCGCCGCCAGGCACCGTGTACCGATTGAGCGATCTGGAGTTGGCGTCGCGGCTCTCGTTCTTCCTCTGGAGAAGCATCCCCGATGACCAACTCCTCGATCTCGCCGCGCGCAACCGGCTGAGTGATCCCGCGGTCGTGGCCGGGCAGGTGCGACGCATGCTCGCCGATCGGCGCGCCACGCGGTTCATGAACGATTTCGTCGGGCAGTGGCTGCAGATGCGCAACATCCACGCGCAGGATCCGGACGGGAACCTCTTTGCCGGGTTCAACGACACGCTGCGCAAGGCGATGGTCAGCGAGACGGAGCTGTTCTTCGAGAGTCAGGTGCGGGAGGATCGGCCCATCCCGGAGCTGTTGCGAGCCGACTACACCTACCTGAACGAGCAGCTGGCCCGGCACTACGAGGTGGACGACGTCTACGGCAGCCATTTTCGGCGGGTGACGTGGACCGACGACCGGCGCCACGGTCTGCTGGGGCACGCGAGTCTCCTGACGGTGACGTCCTATGCCAATCGCACGTCGGTCGTGCTGCGCGGGAAATGGGTGCTGGAGGCGCTGCTCGGCGCGCCGCCGCCGCCGCCGCCGGCCAATGTGCCGCCGCTCGAGGAGGCCGACGCGAGCAGTCCGACGTCGCTGCGCGAGCGCATGGAGGCGCACCGGCGCAGCCCCGTCTGCGCAAGCTGCCATCGCCGCATGGATCCGCTGGGGTTCGCGCTAGAACACTTCGACGCGATCGGGCGATGGCGCGAGACCGACGGGAGGGCTGCCATTGATGCCACCATCAGCCTGTCGGGCGAGACCATCGACAGCCCGCGCGCGTTTCGAGAGGCGTTGCTGCGTGAGGGCCACGGCGCGTTCATCAGGACCGTCACCGAGAAGCTGCTCACCTACGCGCTGGGGCGCGGCGTGGCGTACTATGACGCGCCGGCCATCCGGCAGATCGTGCGCGACGTGGCACGCGACGACTACCGGTGGTCGTCGCTCCTGCAGCACATCGTCGCGAGCGATCCGTTCCGGTTGCAGCGCACACCGGGCGCGGGCGAGACGGCGCCGCTGACCGCGGTCGCGCAACAGCCATAGGCGCGTAGTGGCGCGCGTCCACAGGTCGCGCGTCGCACGCAGGGGACAGAGGAGATTGGGCATGTTCATCAGCAAGATGCATCTGCCACGCCGCACCGTCTTGCGCGGTCTCGGGGCGACCATTGCGTTACCGCTACTCGACGGCATGGTCCCGGCGCTGACCGCCCTCAGCAAGACCGCCGCGGCACCGGTCCGCCGGTTTGGGATCTTTTACGTCCCCAACGGGATGTCGATGCCCTACTGGTCTCCGAAGACCGAGGGGCCGCTCGCAGAGCTGCCGCCCACGCTGCGGTCGTTGAGCGCGTTCAAGGACAACATCCTGATGTGTGGCGGCCTCGACGACGAGGCGGCGAGCCTCGTCAAGGGCGGGGGGGCCCACGCCCGCGCTGCCGGCACCTTCCTGACCGGTGTGCCGTTCAAGGCCACCAACGGCGCCGACGTGTA
Organism: Acidobacteriota bacterium; assembly: GCA_022562495.1. GTDB lineage: Bacteria > Acidobacteriota > Vicinamibacteria > Vicinamibacterales > UBA8438 > NP936. Next base: position 2,887 of record JADFPE010000011.1, on the reverse strand, counting down.
TGCCGAGGTCTCGATGGACCAGATCGCCGCGCGCGAGCTGTCGAAGGAAACACAGCTGGCCTCACTCGAGCTTGGCATCGAGTCGAACGCGATGCTGGGCTCGTGCGGTGGCGCAAGCTGCGCGTACACGAACACAATCGCCTGGCGTACGCCGACAACGCCGCTTCCGATCGAGAACGACCCGCGCGCCGTGTTCGAGCTCCTGTTCGGCACGACCGGCAGCACCGATCCCGAGGCGCGGCTGGCCCGCATGCGCCGGGACCGCAGCATTCTGGATAGCGTCGGCGACGCCCTGAAGGGGCTCGGGCAGGTCATCGGGTCGAGCGACCGGGCCAAGCTCGACGAGTATCTCGAGGCGGTGCGCGATATCGAACGGCGCATCCAGATGGCCGAGCGACAAAATTCGCAGGAGCTCCCGGTGGTCAATCAGCCGGTGGGGGTGCCGAGCGACTACGGCGAGCATGCGAAGCTCATGATGGATCTGCTGGCGCTCGCCTATCAGACCGATCTGACCCGCATCAGCACGTTCATGCTCGCGCGTGAGATCAGCGGCCGCGCATATCCGGAAGTCGGCGTCTCAGATTCGCATCATCCGCTGTCGCACCACCAGGATGAGCCCGCGAAGCTCGAGCGATTGCACAAGATCAACGAATACCATTGCCAGCAGTTTGCGTATCTGGTCGAGAAGCTGGCCGCGTTGCCTGAAGGCGACGGCACGATGCTCGACCACACGCTGCTCCTGTATGGCACCGGCATCAGCGACAGCAACACGCATTTCTATGACGACCTGCCAATTGCATTGGTCGGTGGCACGAAAGCCGGGATCACAGGCGGCCGCTACGTCCGCTACCCCAAGGGGACGCCGCTGGCGAACCTGTGGGTCACGATTCTGGAGAAGCTGGGGGTTCCCGTCGAAACCTTCGGCGACAGCACGGGCCCGCTCGATCGCCTCACCGTCTAGCGAGGCTCCGCCTCGCTAGACGAGCGTGTCTCACAGCCCCGCTACGCGGGGGCTGGACGACCGCGTTGGCTGGGCGCGGCCTCGAGAGATCACGACATCGTCAGCAGCGGCTGCTGGCCTGCCGGTCGTGCTCATCGCATGCGATCAGCACCGGACACACCATTGGGACGACGGGCCTGAAGGCCCTTGTTACCGGGGCGCAGCAGCCTTGGGACGACCGGTCTGAAGGCCCGCTACCGGGACGCAGCCTTGGGACGACGGGCCTGAAGGCCCGTGCTACCGGGGCGCAGCAGCCTTGTGACGATGGGCCTGAAGGCCCGTGTTACCCGGGGCGGGCCATTCCACTACACGTCGGCGAGCGTCCCGGTGTTCAGCAGGCCACTGCTGTCGCCGAGTTGCTCCGCCTGCACCCCCGCCTTGTCGAGGACGGTGAGTAGCAGGTTCGCCATCTGCGTGTCTTCCGGGTAGGCGAGGTGACGCCCGCCCTTGAGCCGGCCGCCGCCCCCCCCGGCCACCAGACACGGCAAGTTGGTGTGCTCGTGCAGGTTGCCGTTCCCGATGCCACCGCCGTAGACGATCATCGAGTGGTCGAGCAGGTTGCCGTCGCCGTCCGGCGTGTTCCGCAGCTTCTCCAGGAAGCGGGCGAGCAGGTGGATGTGATAGGTGTCGATCTTCGCCTTCTTGGCCATGTACTCCGGATCGTTCCGGTGATGCGACATGGTGTGATGCTGGTCGGGCACCCCGATGTCCGGATAGGTCCTCGGGCTGGCTTCGCGGGCCATCATCAGCGTGAAGACCCGCGTGATGTCGGCCTGGAAGGCGAGCGTCTGGAGGTCGAACATGAGCATCGCGTGCTCGTCGAACGTCTCCGGAATATCGACCGGCCGTTCGGGCAGCTCGATGATCGACTCCACGTCTCGTGATTCTGAGCGCTGGATCCGCTCCTCGACGTCGCGGACGGCGGTGAGATACTCGTCCAGCTTGTTCCGGTCGCGCGGGTCGAGCGTCCGCTCGAGACGGGCGACTTCCCGTGTGACCGAGTCGAGGATGCTGCCGGTGCGTTTCATCACGGCGAGCCGATCCGCCGCGCTGCCGCCGTCGCCGAACAGCCGCTCGAAGACGATACGGGGGTGTGCCTCCATGTCGAGCGGTGTCGTCTCATCGAGCCAGGAGATCGTGTTCGAGTAGAAACAGTCCCCGGTGTCGCAGGCGATCGCCGTCGGTGTCTCGAGCACCAGCTCGAGCGACGGCAGCGGGGTCTGCGTGCCGAGCGCACGCGCCGCGATCTGATCGGCCGTAATCCCGAGCTTGATGTCGGTCGGACCCTGACGACCGCGACGCTCCCATGCGTGCACGCCGCTCAACCACACCGCGGTGGCGCGCGGGTGGTCGCCGTTGCCGTCGCCGAACGAGTCGGCCTGCCGATGCGCCAGGCCGCTCAACACCAATACCTGCTCGCGGAACGGCTCGAGTGGGCTCAGAATCGGCGAGAAGTCGAAGCCCCGACCGGTCGCGGTCGGCACCCACTGATCCTGGATGACGCCGTTCGGCACGTAGATGAAGCCGAGACGCAGTGTCGGGTTGGCGACGGTCTGCGCGAGGGCGGTCGCGGCCGGCACCATCGCATCGAGGAGCGGAAGGGCCATCGTGGCACCCATGCCGCGCAGGAACGTCCGCCGCGGCAGCGCTTTCTTGGTGATGATCATGATTCGTGTTCCGAGTGAGAGAGATGCCTGGACAAGTGTTCCGGTGTCGTCCTCATTGCCGCGTCTGGCCATGGCACGGCGCGACGTAGGGTGTACCGGCAGTATGCGATTCCTGTGACGAATGGATCAACGCCGACTTTTGCAGGATGCCACGCCCGGAGCATGTTCGCGAAGCTCTACTTCGTGGCACCAGACTTCCTCATCTGAAACGGCGTGCTCC
>JADFPE010000203.1 GCA_022562495.1 Acidobacteriota bacterium | reverse complement strand
GCGCGCCGCGCGAGGAGCGGCGCAGGGCGTCGGGCCCCTGCGAGCGACGAGCCGGGGTGTGGGGCAGAGCCCCACGAAAGCAAGGTTCGGGGCGCAGCCCCGTCTAGTTAGATGTTCGCCTGTCTCTACGCCCCGCCGCGCGGTCTGGTTTTCCGAGGCGCCGATGGTGTACCGCGCGCCAGTGTTCCGCGTCAGACACGGGACACCAGGCGCGTCACCAACCAGCTCGTGCGTCTGGCGCGCGAGTATTCCCCGCGCATCGAGATCCATGGCGACAACCTCGTGGTGCTCGACACCACCGGGTTGACCAGCATGTTCGGCGATGTTCGGGAACTGGGCGCGACCCTGCGCCGGTCGGCTGCCGACCGGGGGCTGTATCTCCGCATTGCGGTCGCGTCCACCCGGACCGCGGCGTTGCTGGTGGTGCAGGAACGGGGCGGGCTCACGGTGATCGAGCCGGGTCGGGAAGCGGTCACCCTGGCCCCGCTGCCGCTCGACGTACTGAAGGCGTTGGCGCAGGCGCAGGGGACTGCCACACGGGCGCGTCGTGGCACCTGGGTGAAGGGCAGCACCGCACTGGCCATCCCCGCCTTCGCCCTGCTGTCCACGGTGCGTCGCTGGGGAGTCAGAACGCTCGGCGATCTGGTGCACTTGCCCTCGGCCGAGCTGTTCGAACGGCTGGGCGTGGGTGGGCTGACCTTGCAGCGGTTTGCCCGTGGCGAGGACGAGGGGCCGCTCGTGCCGATGCCGGTCGAGGAGCGATTCGAGTCGTCGCTGGCGCTCGAGTGGCCGGTCGAGGGGCTCGAGCCGCTGTCCTTCGTGTTGAGTCGGGTGTTCGACCAGCTGTGCGCGCGGCTCGATCGCGCCGGTGTCGGGGCCGCGGTGATCCATGTGCGCCTGCAGCTGGTGACACGGGACATTCATACCCGCACGTTGCAACTGCCGACCCCGTTGCGCGACCCTCGGGTGCTGCGCGCGCTCGTCCTGCTCGATCTGGAATCGCACCCTCCATCTGCCGGGATCGACCAGGTCACGGTGGCCGTCGACCCGGTGCCGGCGCGCACGCAGCAGTTCTCGTTGCTCGAACGCGCACGGCCCTCCCCGGAGAAGGTCTCGACATTGATTGCCCGGTTGACCGCTTTGGCCGGCGAGGGCCGGTGCGGTTCGCCTGCGCTGGTCGATTCGCACGATACGGCGGACTTCGAGATGCGGTCCTTCGACAACACTACGATCCGCTCTGCGCCTTCGACAACAACATGGTCTACTCCGCTCAGGACAGGTCAGGATGAGCGGGAGACTCCGAAACGAAAGCCTCGACTGAGGTCGGACAGTGTGCGGGAGACACCGGTGGACGGCGACTGGCGACAGGTCGCTCGTGTCCCGGGTCAGACGCTCGCGGACAAATTTCCCGGCGTCGTACGTAGTGCCGCGTCCGGCCATGGCCAGGCGCGACGAGGGGGCATACCGGCCGTATTCGACCCCGATGAGACAGAAGCTCAGCGCTGCCCGCGCGGGATGCTCTACCCGGAACCTGTTCGCGAACGCCTGACTCGGGACACGAGTCCCTCGGGGAGGGTGCCGCTGTGCCCCATGCTACGGCGGTTTCGCGTGCCGGTCGCGGCGCGTGTGAGGGTTTGGAAAGGCCGCCCGGTCCGGGTCATGGCGCCATGGGTGCCCGGCGGCGAGGTCGTGCACTGGTCCGGCCCTTGGCGGACCTCGGGGCAGTGGTGGACCGATGCCCCCAGGCCGCAAGTCCGTGGCAAAAGTCCAGCGTCGCATCGAGACCCGTCGGAGACTACGCCGCGCTCGGTCAGTGCCAGGCGCGACGAGGGAGCACCCCGGCCGTATTCGACCGAGGAGCAACGCAGCCAGGCGGGATGCAGCGCCGGTCGAATGCAGCTGGACGCCTCGCCTTGGGACCGCGACGAATGGGATGTCTCGTTGACCGACGGCGGTGTGTACCGAATTTTCTACGACCGCCGTGTTGACCGATGGTTCCTGGAAGGCATGGTGGACTAACGGAGGAGACAGGAGTCAGGAGACAGGAGTCAGGAGGAGACGATGAAACGTGCACCTGCCAAGACCTTTCAAGACTTAGTCGTTTGGCAGACACGCCATCAATGTGTATTACAGGTTTATCGCTATTCGGCAGATTTTCCGAGGTCAGAGATCTATGGCCTTACACAACAGATTCGCCGTGCTGCTGTTTCGATCCCGCCAATATCGCCGAAGGGTTCAAGAAGCGTGGTCGAACCGACAAGGCCCGTTTCATGAACATTAGTCAGGGTTCTCTTGAAGAAACACGTTGTCACCTCATCCTGGCTGTAGATCTTGGATATCTGAAACCCGGAGCGTTATTGGCCCAGGTGGACGAAATTGGGCGCATTTTGGACGCCTACAGTCGGTCTCTCCTGTCTCCTGACTCCTGACTCCTGTCTCCTTCGTCCATGTATATCGAGCTCCACGCATCGTCCGCGTTCTCTTTTCTTGACGGCGCTTCCTTGCCCGAGGCCCTGGTTGACCGGGCGGCCGAGCTGGGATATTCCGCGCTCGCCCTGCTCGATCGGGACGGGGTGTATGGAGCGCCTCGATTCCACAAGGCGGCGCTCGCGGCCGGCATCAAACCGATTGTCGGCTGCGAGCTGACGATCGCCAAAGGTTGGGGTTCGCCTGACCCTGCCTCTCCCGCCTGCCCCGAGCAACGTGGAGGGGAGCCACGTCGAGGGAAGCGATCCGTGATCGCGGCGAGTCGAACGGTTCGACATGGCTCACCGTCGATGGGTCTCTGGCGTCTGCCGGTGCTGGTCGAGTCGCCGGAGGGATATCGGAACCTGTGCCGGTTGTTGACCCGCATGAAGCTCGACGCGCCCAAGGGCGAGGGAGTCCTGACGCTGGACGATCTCGACGGGTTCACCACCGGGCTCGTGGCGCTCGCCGGTCGCGCGGCGCTCATGGGGTATCGCTACGGGGTGGGGGGGTTGCTCGATCGGCTCGTCGGGCTGTTTGGCCGGTCGCAGGTCTATGTCGAGCTCCAACGACATCTGCTGCGGGACGAGGCGATCGACAACCAGGCGCTCATCGCGCTGGCCGACGCCTATCATGTCCCGCTCGTCGCGACCAACGGTGTGCGGTTCGCGGTCGCCGAGGACCGTCCGCTGTATGACATGCAGACCTGTCTGCGGCACAAGACCACGCTCGACCGGGCCGGTCGTCGTCTGGCCTGCAATGCCGAGCGGTATCTGAAGTCCCCCGCCGCGATGACCAGACTGTTTCGCGACCGGCCGGACGCGCTGGCGACCGCCGGCGAGCTCGCCGACCGACTGGGCTACACGATGGCCAACTTGGGCTATCGGTTTCCCGCCTATCCGGTGCCGACCGGCGACACGATGGTCTCGTTTCTGCGCGCCATCACCGAGGTCGGCGCCCGCGAGCGCTATCGTCCGTATCACGAACGCGCCCGGCGGCAGATCGCCCGCGAGCTCGATCTCATCGAGAAGCTCGGTCTGGCCGGGTATTTCCTGATCGTGTGGGACCTCGTGAACTTCTGCCGGCAACAGGACATCCTCGTGCAGGGACGTGGCTCGGCCGCGAACAGCGCCGTCTGTTACAGCCTGGGGATCACCGCGGTCGATCCGGTCGGGATGGATCTGCTCTTCGAGCGTTTTCTGTCGGAGGAGCGGGGTGAGTGGCCCGATATCGATCTGGACCTGCCGAGCGGCGACCGCCGGGAGCGGGTCATCCAGCATGTCTACGAGCGGTATGGTCGGCTGGGCGCCGGGATGACCGCCAACGTCATCACCTACCGCGGTCGCAGTGCCGCACGCGACGTCGGCAAGGTGTTGTCGATCGCCCCCGATCAGATCGACCGGCTCGCCAAGATCATGAACCACTTCGAGTGGACCGACCCGGAGGACACCCTCGCGCGTCGGTTCGACGACGTCGGTATCGACCGGGCCGACCCGCGGGTCGAGCAGTTCAGCGTGTTGTGGCGACGCATGCAGGACCTGCCCCGTCATCTCGGCCAGCATTCCGGCGGGATGGTGATCTGCCAGGGACGGCTCGACGAGGTGGTGCCGCTCGAGAACGCCAGCATGCCGGGTCGTGTCGTCGTGCAGTGGGACAAGGACGACTGTGCCGACATGGGGATCGTGAAGGTCGATCTACTCGGGTTGGGGATGATGGCAGTCCTGCAGGATACCTTCACGCTGATCAACGGGGGGCGCGCGGACCGGACGGGGGCGGTCGATCTCGCTCGGCTGCCACCCGACGACCCGGCGGTCTATCAGATGCTCCAGCGCGCTGACACGATCGGTGTGTTTCAGGTCGAGTCCCGCGCCCAGATGGCGACGTTGCCGCGTCTACGGCCGGAGCGGTTCTACGACATCGTGGTCGAGGTGGCGATCATCCGACCTGGCCCGATTGTGGGGCAGATGGTGCATCCCTACATGCAGCGGCGCGCGGGGCGCGAGCCGGTGCAGTATCCGCACCCCTCGCTCGAGCCGATCCTGCGTCGCACACTCGGGGTGCCGCTGTTTCAGGAGCAGTTGCTCCGGATCGCGATGGTCGCGGCCGGGTTCACGGGTGGACAGGCCGAGGAGCTCCGGCGCGCCTTCGGCTTCAAGCGGTCGAAGCGGCGGATGGCGGAGATCGAGGTGACGTTGCGCGAAGGGATGGCCAGACGGGGCATCACGGGAGCATCGGCTGATCAGATCGTGCGGTCGATTACCTCCTTCGCGCTGTATGGCTTCCCCGAGTCTCATGCCGCGAGCTTTGCGCTGCTGGTCTATGCCAGCGCCTATTTGAAGGTGCATTACCCGGCGGCGTTCTTCACGGCGTTGCTGAACAACCAGCCGATGGGGTTCTATCACCCGGCGACCCTGGTCAAGGACGCGCAGCGGCGTGGTGTGCGGTTTGCCGGGATCGACGTGCAGCACTCCGACTGGGATTGCACGGTGGAGCCCGATGGCGCGATCCGTCTCGGGTTGCGCTATGTGACCGGTCTGCGTGAAGAGCAGGGCCGCGCTATACAAACAGCAGGAGACAGGAGGCAGGAGACAGGAGACAGGAGGGAAGCACGTCAGCGAATCGAAGAGGCGCTGGTGTGTCCCAAATGCGGGTGCGACGACCCGTTGATGGTTGAGGTCGTCGATCGGGCGACACCGCGCGCCCGGGGGTTTTGCAGCATGTGTGCGGCCGACTGGTCGCTTGCGACGGAACGAGACGACGAGACAGGGGACGCGGCGAGACCTCGATTCGCGTCGGTCGAGGCTCTGATCGCCCGGGCCGGGCTGCGACGGGACGAGCTGGCGACCCTGGCGGAGATCGGCGCGCTCAACGCGTTTGGCTACGACCGCCGGACAGCGCTCTGGCAGATCGAGCGCGCGGTGAGAAAGCCGGGAGAGCTATTTAGAGAAGGACTACAAGATTCTGATCAACGAGACAGAGAAGTCAGACGTCAGCAGGCAGAAGTCAGCCCGCCTTTGCCAACCGCCTTCCAGGCGGCTACGGCGGGCCCGCCGAAGCGCGCCGTTCGGTCTGCACCGGCGCGGAAAGACGGGTCGCCGCTGGCGCCGATGACACCGGACGAACGGGTGGTCGCCGATTATGCCGGCACGGGGTTGACGATCGGGCCGCACCCGGTCGCGTTCCGACGACAGGAACTGGCGTTGCGTGGAGTGTTGCGCGCGATCGACCTGCCGCGGGCCCGCAACGGTCGTCGGGTTCGGGTCGCGGGCACCGTCATTACACGTCAACGCCCGGGGACCGCCAAGGGGTTCATGTTTCTGACGCTGGAAGACGAAACCGGTGTCGCCAACATCATCGTCCGGCCCGATGTGTTCGCGGCCGACCGGGTCACGATTCTCGAACGGTCGTTTCTGTTGGTGGAGGGGGTGCTTCAGCTGCAGGACGGCGTGACCTCGGTGAAGGCGGAGCGTTTTCACGATTTCGCCTTCACCGAGGCGACACCCGAGTCACGCGACTTCTACTAGCGAGGCTCCGCCTCGCTAGTAGAGCTTTTCTCACAGCCCCGCTATGCGGGGGGGCGGCCGAAGGCCAGCTGGCCACCCGTCACGCGACTTCTCTTGACGAGCTCGCCGCCCGGCGTTCAAGTAGGTTGGTTCTGTGGCGCAGGCCTTCAGGCCTGCGAGGCAAGGCTGAAGCCTTGCCCCACGGGTGTCGAGAGAACCGAACCGAGCTGCGGCTCAATCCGCGGGTCCGAGGGTGATGCTGCCGTTGACGGTTTTCAGCCGCAGGACGGGACCGCCCTCGCCAAGTGTGCCCTCCACCCGGCGACGGGTCGCGCGCGTCGTGGTAATCGGCAGGTTCGTGGTGATCCGGCCATTGCTCGTCCTGATCTCGAGGTCGGCGTTGATCTGTTCAGGCACCGCGAGCCTGATGTTGCCGTTCACGGTTTCGAAGACGGCCTCGCCGTCCCAGGAGATCTCGCCGAACGAGGCCCTGATCGACCCGTTCACAGTCTTGGCGCTGGCGCCCCGCGAAGTCGACAGCCACACGCTGCCGTTGACCGTCTGCGCCCGGACGTCCGCGGTGAGGTCTTCGGCCCGGATGGTCGCGTTCACCATTCGACCGGCGAACCCCACCCCTGCCGGCACGCGGACCTCGAACTCGACCTTCACGTCGTTGTTTCGCATCCGGTTCCGGCCGCCGTCCCCGGGTGCGCACTCGTTCGGTTCGGTGCCGCTGGACGGATACACGGCGCAGATGGTGACCCCATCGACATGCTCGACGACCACGATCTCGACCTCGTTCGGGTCACTGTGGAACCCCGACCGTACCGCCGTCACCTGGACGCTGTCGCCGGTGCCCGGCATGGCGGTCAGCTCGCCGTTGATTCCCTTGATCTCGATCCACTGTCCTTCGCCGACCTGACCGCTCCACTCGAAGGTGCTCTCCGCCTCGCGGCCGAGACTGAAACTGAAGTGGGTTTCGCCGGCATGGATGCCGCAGCCGGCGAGTCCGGTCAGGGCGATTGCGAGAACGACGGCGGTCGACATGCGGGACATAGGGCCTCCTGACTACTGGAATCGCGGTCCAATCTGTTCCCTTAGACGGACAGATCGGTCCGGAAGTTCGTTGATGGCTCTCACGGGGTCCCCCCAAGGAAGCAGGAGGCAGGAGACACCGGAGGGCTTTGCCACCTCGTGCTTCAGTTTTCGAGTCGGTCCCCGCAGGCTGAGGTTGTTCGAGAGTGGTCCGGATGGGGCGCATCAGTAGCGGTCGCCGGGCGCGGCATGGCCACGACGGTTCTCGGTGCGACGCGGGGGTTCACCACGGACTGCTAGAGCTTGAAACGTGCAGCGGCCACGAGCGGGGTGTTGAGGAACTGGATGAACGGCGCCAACACGGTGAAGCGGCGCAGGAGGGCCCCGTAGAACCTGGGGCTCGTCGCACGCTTCGGGTCCAGTTCCTCGCCGACCAGATACTGCTTCAGCTTGAGATATTCGGCCGCCTCATGGTCGTGGGGGAACCCGCGCGGCACCCGTTGTAGCATCGTGCCACGCACCCCGCCGAGGCGCCGGAACGCCGGCGACTCGACCAGGCTCCGGAAGCTGCGGAAGTTGCGCACGATGTGTTCGCGGATCCGCTGCCGCTGCGGTGTCTGCGGGGCATACAGACCGCCGCCGATCCAGAGTTGGTCGTGGGCCAGATGAAAATAGAGCCCGGCGCTCTCGTTCTTCGACAACAGCCGGTGCGAGAACGCTGCCGCGACGTGGGTCTTGTAGGGGGTCTTGTCCGGCGAGAATCGCGTATCGCGGTAGATCCGATACAGGGAGCGCGGCGCGGCAACCATGTCGGGGGCAACTCGGGGGAAATCCACGGCCAACTGTTCGATGATCGCGAGCATCGGCGCGCGGACGTGCGTCTCGTACTCGTCCTTGTGCGCGCCGAACCAGTCCCGGTTGTTGTTGCGCGTGAGGGCCCGCAGGAATCTCAGGGTGCGGTCGGTGAACCGCGGCGCGGCTGGGCTCATGCCGCGCGAGTATATCAAAGGGGTCGGCTACGGCCGTGACTGGCGGCGACGCTCGTCGGCAACCCATCGGACCCGCGGCGTCAGCGACCAGTCGAACGCGTCGAGGCGGTCCGGACCCAGCTGCTCGACCGCCTCCAGGACTCGAGCGGCGTGGGCGAGCAGGTCGGCCACGTCGACACCCTGGCAGGAGGGCGCGAACGGCCGCAGATAGTTGGTGCCTCTGGTGAGCATATAGACCGCCCCGTGATGGTTCCGGCGTTGCAGATGATAGAGGGCGACCCCGATCTGGAGGATGCCCTGATACAGCGTGCGGACCGGCCGGGATTCCTCCCGCCACAGGTCTTCGAGCGTCTCGTGCTGCTCGAAGAACTCGCCGCGGTTGAACTGCTCGATGCCACGTCGCAGGCGGACCGGCGGTGTTTCGTGACAGGGGTTCGCCACGGTCGTGAGTATAAAGGACAAGGCCGGACGCGGGCACGGGTATCCTGTGTCGGAGGACGCACCGACCGACTGGTATCATGCTGCGGATTCGGAGTTCAAGTGAGTCCACCGTGACGCGCCGACCGCGACCGCAGGGATCGTCAGGGGGCATCATGGTCCGACGTGTGATCGCACTGGCGGCAGCCGCGCTGGCACTGGGCGGCCCGGTCTGGGCACAGCAGAACGTCGACAACGTGATGATCGAGACGACCCGGGTGAGCGGCCCGCTCCACATGCTGCACGGGAGCGGGGGCAATATCGGCGTGTCGGTTGGCGAGGACGGCATTCTGATGATTGATGACCAGTACGCGCCGCTGGCCGACCGGATGCAGACCGACGGCGTGCCGGCTCAGTACGAGTCGTGGGGCGCCGGGTGCATCAACATCGAGCGGTGGCTCGAGCTTGTGTCTCGCAGCTTGGGTTACTAGCAGTCCGTGGTGAAAGTCGCGCGTCGCACCGAGGGTGGCGATGCGCCGGTCTGGCAAGGCGAGACGAGGGAGCATACCGGCAGTATTCGACCGAGAAACAACGCAGGCAGACCGGATGCAGCGCCGGCCGAATGCAGCGGGACTTTCACCGCGGGCT
>JADFPE010000202.1 GCA_022562495.1 Acidobacteriota bacterium | reverse complement strand
CTGGCTGGTGTGAGCCCCCACTACGTCTCGACGGGACATCTCGTCTATGCGGTAGAGGATGGGTCGGTGCGTGCCGTGCCGTTCGACGCCACCTTGCTCGAAGTCACAGGCAGCCCCGTTCCTCTGGTCGAGGGTATCGCGGTCAAGAACAGCGGTGCGGCCAACTTCAGCATTTCCGACAACGGACGGCTGGTGTACGTGTTGGGCACAGGTGGTGGAGGCCGTCAGCGGTCCCTCGTCTGGGTCGACCGCGACGGCCGGGAGGAGGCGATCTCGGACCGTCGCGGGGATTTCCGGGCGGTGCGGCTCTCGCCAGACGGCCGCCGCCTTGCGCTGGAGGTTGCCGAGGACAACCTGTTGAACATCTGGCTCCTCGGGATCGAAGACGACACCTTCGCACCACTGAACAACGAGGGGATCAGCCAGGCACCGCTCTGGACGCTGGACGGAGAGAAAGTGCTGTTCAATTGGGCGGAGGGAGGCGGTGGGAGCGCCGCCGCGGCCTTTGGCGGTATTTACTGGAGAGACGCGAACTTCGGCGCGGAGCGCGAGCAAGTCCTTCAAGCCGACGGCGGGACTTTTCCGCTCTCCTGGTCCGAAGACGGCGAGGATCTCGTGCTCCACGAAATGATCGATGGTCGGCAAGGACAGCGGCGGATCCTCGTGATGCCGATCGAGGGAGCGGAGCGGACGCCATCCTCGCCCCTCGATCCTAGCGGTCAGTTCAACCAGCGCTCGCCGATGGTGTCGCCTGACGGTCGATGGGTGGCCTACATGTCGAGCCAGTCGGGCCGCGACGAGGTCTACGTGAGACCGTTCCCGGAGGGCGGCAGGCGGGTGCAAGTCTCAAACAACGGCGGCGTCGAACCGATGTGGGGCACTGATAGCAGCGAGCTTTTTTATCGGGAAATTGACGCACCAACCACAACGATGATAGCGGCGCGGCTCCGACCGGATCCCGAGCTTCGCGTTGTGGGCCGAGAGGAGCTCTTCACTGGCGGGTACTACTTTATGGGAAACACGGCTCGAACCGTCTACGACTACGATCGCCAGAACGATCGATTTCTCATGGTCTTACGCGACGAAGGCCAAATTGGTGACTCGCCACAGATCAACGTCGTCCTCAACTGGACCCAGGAGCTGTTGGAGCGGGTGCCGGTGCCTTGACCATGCCTCTTTCGCCAGGCACCACCCTCGGCCCCTACGAGATCCTGTCGCCCATTGGCGCAGGGGGCATGGGAGAAGTCTACAAGGCGAGAGACACCCGCCTGGACCGCACCGTCGCCATCAAGGTGCTGCCCGAGCACGTCGCCGCCGATCCCGACCTGCGGCACCGGTTCGAGCGCGAGGCAAAGACCATCTCCAGCCTGAACCACCCGCACATCTGTGCCTTGTACGACGTTGGCGACCAGGACGGAACCAGCTTTCTCGTCATGGAGTATGTCGAAGGGGAGACGCTGGCTGACCGCCTACGTCGAGATGGACCACTCGCCCTGGACGACGCCGTGCGATACGCCACGGAAATCGCCGACGCGTTGGACGCGGCACACGCGCGGGGCATCGTCCACCGCGACCTGAAACCGGGCAACGTCATGCTCACCAGGGCGGGGTCGAAAGTGCTGGATTTCGGCATCGCGATGCACGTCGCCACAGCCGGTGGTGAGGCAGCGACCCGCTCGGTGGCCACGCTGACTGCCGCCGCGTCCGTCGCAGGAACGCTGCCCTACATGTCGCCGGAGTCCCTCCGTGGTGAGCCACCGGATGCGCGATCGGACGTCTGGGCGCTTGGCGTGCTGCTGCAGGAGATGACGACGGGCGCCCGCCCATTTGGCGGTGACACGCAGGCCGTTCTCACGTCGGCCATTCTGCGAGATCCACCCGAGCCGCTGCCCGATGGGTCGCCCGTGTGGTTGCGGACCGTCGTCGGGAGGTGTCTGTCGAGGGACCCGGACCGCAGATACCAGCGGGCCGGAGAGGTGCGAGCGGTGCTGGAGGCGACGACGGCGGCGGCAGCCGGGACGGCTCCTCTTCCACGGCAGCGGTCGGGCAGACGTGGTCTGGTGGCGGCGGGTGTCGCGGCGGGTGTCGTGATCGCGACCCTCGCGGGGTGGAGCGTGCTGGGCGATCGTGAGACCGGTCCCGCTGGGGGCGCGGTGCCTGCCGCCATCACGTCTCTCGCGGTGCTCCCCCTCGACAACATGTCCGGCGACCCCGACCAGGAGTATCTGTCCGACGGGATGACGGAGATGCTCATCGCAGAGCTCGCCAAGATCGGCTCGGTGCGGGTCATCTCGCGAGTTTCGATCATGGCCTACAAGGACGCGCGCAAGCCGCTTCCGGAGATCGCGCAAGAGCTTGGCGTGGACGCCATCGTGACGGGGGCGATCGCCAGGGTCGGTGATCAGGTGCGCTTCACGGCGCAGCTCATCCTGGGCGCGACGGACGAGCATCTGTGGACCGAGACCTATCAGCGAGACCTCACCGATATGCTCTTGCTGCAAAGCCAAATGGCGCGCACGATCGCACGCCAGATCCAGGCCGTGGTCAGTCCGGAAGCGGAGGCTCGGCTTCGGGACACGCGGCCTGTAGACCCCGAGGCCTTCGAGCTGACACTGCGAGGCCAGTTCTCCGCCAACCAGTTGACCCAGGAAGGCCTTGACCGCGCCATCAGGTACTTCGAGGAGGCGATCGAAAAGGACGCCGACTATGCCCCGGCCCATGCCGGGTTGGCATTCGCCTACTACCAGCAGTCCAGCATCTACTATCCTCCGCTCGAGGTGATGCCGAAAGCCAAGGCCGCCGCGAGACAGGCCATCCAGTTGGACCCGAACCTGGCCGATGGGCACATCTGGCTGGGGATGGCGCATCTCTTCTTTGACTGGGACTGGCCGGCAGCGGAGCGCGAGCTCCAGATCGCGCTGGCGCTGAACCCGAGCTCGGCCGAGGCGCGATTGGGATACAGCAACTATCTCCTGAGTGTCGGGCGGCTGGACGAGGGCGTGCGGGAGGTCCTGAACGCGGAGGAGCTCGCGCCTGGGTCGATCGTCCCGTATGCGAGCCCCATGGGCTCGCAGTGGACGACGTTCATGGCGCGACAGTTTGACCTCTCGATCGAAAAGGGGCGAGAGGCGCTGGCGATCGACCCGACCAACGCCTGGGCGCACGTCTACCTCGGAACCACCTTGGTCCACCAAGGCGAGATAGACGAAGGTCTTGCGGAGCTGCTCGAGGCGAACCGGCTCGAGGATGTTCCGCTTCTCCGGGTGTTCTTGACCTACGGATATGTCCTCAGCGGCCGGCCGGCTGAAGCTCGGGCCCTGCTGATCGACCTGCAGGAGATCTCACGCGAGCGGTATTTCTGCGCGTACGAGATAGCCGTGACGCACGCGGCGCTCGGCAACAGCGACGAGGCGTTCAGGTGGTTGTACAGAGCGCGCAACGATAAAGCCGACTGTATTCCGTATCTCAACATCGACCCCAGGTTCGACGATCTCCGTGCAGACCCGCGGTTTCAGGCGTTGGTGGAGGAGATCGGGTTCGTCGCGACGCGGTGAACGAGCAACGCGTGTGAGGTGGTCGGCGCCGGCGAAGGGCCGGGGCGGGCACCCCGCGCATCAGTTGACACCGAAGGCGAGCAGCACATTACCCGGCCGGCTGCCGATGACCAGTGCAGGTGACGCGCCAAAATCGTGGTCCGGTCCCCCGTCCTCGGGACAGTTCGGGTTGGTGCCCCTGCACCCCGTGATGAAGGCATCGTTCGGGGTGAGCTGGTTCCACCAGCGGATGGCGCCCGTCGCGAGCTCGATCGCCATGATGGCGTCGCTCGTCCCGGCCGCCGGTTGCGTGTAGGCATTCCCGGTCGCCACGTAGAGCACGCCGCGGCCCGTGTCCACCGTGGGCGCCGACCAGATCGCCGCGCCGGCGGGCCCGCACCGCTGGTCACCGGCGGCGTTCGTGCCGGCCGGCCCCGGCGTCTCCGGGATGACGTAGGTCTTCCAGATCTCATCGCCCGTCGCCGCATCGAGCGCGACGACGCTGCCGCGGACCGTGACGCGTCGCCGGCAATGCTGCGCCCGTCCGGCAAGGCGCGACGAGGGAAAATACCGGCAGGATGTGACCGAGGAGCAACGGAGGCCGGCGCGACGCAGTGCCTGGTCTGATCTCCAATGGAGGGGGACGACACGATGATCGGAACAACGGGACTCAAGCACCTGCAGGTGGCCTGCATCGTCGGCGTCGACGAACACGAACGCGCACAGCCCCAGCCGGTAGTCATCGACATCGAGCTCGACTACGACTTTGCGGCGGCAGCCGGCTCCGATGCCGTCGGCGACGCCGTCGACTATGACCGCGTCGCCGCGGAGGTCACCGGGCTGGTCCAGCGACGAGAGTTCACGCTCATCGAGACGATGGCGGAAGAAACAGCCGCCATGCTGCTCGAGCGCATGGCCCAGGTGCGAACGATTCGTCTGGAGATCCGGAAGCCACAGGCGGTCGCGGCCGCCGCCTGCTCGTTCGTGCGAGTGGAGCGCACACGGGGATGAGCGCACCCAGCGCCACCCCGTCTCCGATCCCGACCGATGCTCGATCTGTGCGACGGAGGCATGCGGCCACGCGTGGCGCGTGGACGCTTCGACGAGACGCGCTGTCACGTCCGCGGCTACTTGCGTCGTTGGCGCGGCCTCTCACTTCGGCTCGTCATGGGTGTGGATCCGTTGTTCGCCAGCCGCCACGGCGAGCCTCCCTGCCGCCAATCGGTGCTCGGTGCTGTTCCCCTCGTAACAGGCCTCTTCGAAGAACTCATAACCCTCTTGCGTGATACGGGTGATGCTGAACGCCAGCTTCCAGGGCCGTGTAAACACGGTCGGGTCTTCGATCGTGGCTTCGTAGGTGATCGTGTCGGGGTCGACCAAGGTCCAGCGTTCAACCACATGCAACGCCTCGCTATAGAAACTCCCGTGAGAATCAAACCAGACGTGGTCGTCGAAATTGGTCACGTCGACGACCAGCGTGTCCCCCTCCCAGCGACCGCGTGAATCCCCGTTGTACAGATGGATGTCTTCGCCGACATGCGGGCGCCCGTCCGTCGGAATGACGCGATAGGCGTGGACCCATTCGTAGAGGATGACCACGTGTCCGGGGCCCTGACGAATCTGCAAATCACCTCGGTAATTGCTCCGCGGCGTGCCCAGCAGCAAACACCGGTCCTCCGGCTCAATGTGCTCCAGCTTGGTCGGGGTCTCCATGTTGACCAGGTGTTCCATCCGTTTCGCAGCCGCCCACGGTTGGTACGGGATTCTCCCGTCCGGTGGGTCGATAATCAGCGGCTCCGGTAACCCCAGCCTCTCGGGCCCCCGGCCCTGCATCTTGGCGTGGATCGGGTCACAGCACCCGTCTTCGATGCTATGCGATGCGTTGACGGGCCCACCGTCCCAATATCCCTGCATGTCCGGATGCCCATCCGGTGTGCGGGGCGGATTCCAGGTCTCCGGGGTGGCCGGCGCCGGCTGGCCAGCCGCAGATATCGGTGCCAGCGCCAAGACAGCCGCCACGGCCACCATCACCGTCATGGAACCGACACACCGACTGTTCATCGGACCTCCTTCTGACCAGGCGAACGTCGAGTCACCGACCCTGCCCGGCCTCACTCTCAGCGTAGGCGTAGCACTCGTATTCCAACAACTGGATATCTTCTTCCTGACGACGATAGAGCGGCATGCTCATCGTCCAGGGCCGGGTAAACACCGCCGGGTCCTCGATCGTCGCTTCGTAGGTGATGTGGTCAGGGCCGCTGCGCGTGTAGCGTTCGACCACATGCAAGGCCTCGCTATGGAAATTCCCGGCCCGGTCGAACCAGGTCTCGTCGTTGAAATGGATCAGGTCGACGACCAGCGTATCGCCATCCCAGCGGCCACGCGAGTCCCCCATCCAAAAATCAATATGGCCGTCGGGATGCGGACTGCCATCCATGTAGATAGTCCGCGTGACATGGACATACTCGTAGAGAATCAGCACATGCTGGGGAAACTGAAGAATCTGAAACGGATAGGGCATGTACGTGATTCGTGGCACCCCGGGCATATGACATCTGGCTTCTGGGTCTGCGGTCTGGCGGTCTGCAAAGTTCGCCTGCTTTTTCGCCAGCGCCCACGGCTGGTAGGGAATCTCGTTGTCCTCCACGACCCCTTGCCCGGCAGGCACTCCCAGTCGCGCGCGGTGGTCCTGAATGTCCCACGCGGCCGTGTTGATGACCTGCCAGATGCCCTGTAGGTCGGGCTGGCCGTCGGGCGTGCGTGGCGGCGTATACGTCTGAGACGTGCCGGCTGGTGCCTGACCCGAGGCAGGTGTCGCCAGCAGCAGGGACACGGCCGCCACGGCCACCGCCGCCCTCATCGACCCGCTGAACCACGTGCTCACCGCGGGACTACCGCCGCGGGGCAGTGTACTCGGGAGCCCCAGTGCCCGACGAGCCGGCAAAGAAGTTGCGCCCATCGAGAAACCTGACGGTGATGCCGTTGGCAGTCGGCGTATTGTCCTTGGCCTCGTACCCTTCGACGACGATCTCGAGCCCGGGCGGAAAATCGCTCTTCCGGAGACCTCGCCGCAACAACGACGTCGGGCTCCCCAGCTCGACCGCCCAATTCACGACCTCGCCGTCCGGGCCCTTCACGTCCATGTGAATCCATCCATGGGGATTCACCCATTGCAGCTCCGTGAGGGTGCCCTTCAACGTGATCGGTCTCTCGATGTCGAATTCCGCCGAAAACGAGTGGTGCGCCACCAGCGGCACCGCGATCAGCAGCAGACCGATACCGACGACCCCAACCGTGTGTGTTCTCATCGGCATGCCCTCCTGGCTGTGTTCGCAGCCCGTGGTGAAAGTCCCACTGCAGTCGGCCGGCGCTGCATCCGCCCTGCCTGCGCCAGCCGCCGCCCGGCCCATGCACGTCCGGGCTACGGCTTGGTCTCGCCGAAGCCGTGGCGACGGCGGATTGTGCCTCGGTCGAAGACTGCCGGTCTGCTCCCTCGTCTCGCCGTGCCAGGCCGGCGCATCGCCACCCTCGGTGCGACGCGGGACCTTCGCCACACACTGCTCGGCGACCGCCTGTTGGTTGCAGGCTACACCGCCCGACCAGTCGACGTCAAAGCGGATCTCGGGCTCGGCAACGAGCAGCTCCCGAGCGCGGACTACTGCTTGCGGTGTGTGTCCAAGAACGCAAACACCGTGTCGATATTCTCGCGTCCGGCGCTGCTGTGGCTGCCGCCTGGCACCTCGATGTATTCGTAGCGCATGCCAAGCTCCTGCATCTTGGCCACCCACTGCCTGGTCACCTCCACATCAACCGCCTGGTCGGCGTCACCCATCACGACCATCACCGGCAGATGGGTCGCATGCTCCAGAATGTCCGGGCTGATATAGATGGCGGGCGCCATCGGCGCCAACGCCGCCCAGATGTCGGAGTACTTGGTGCCCAGATACCAGGTGCCGCCGCCACCCATCGACTGGCCGATCAAATAGATTCTGCGATCGTCGACGTTATAGTCCTCCCGCATGATCGCCAGCACGTTGAGCACGTCGTGCTCGCTCAATGCGCCCAGATTCTCTGGACCGGGATCGTCCCGGCGGCGATTGAACTCGTTCCCCTGACCTCTGGCCCCATACCAGCCGCGCGGGTTGTAGCCCATCGGTGTGGCGACGAGGAACCCGTGATGCTCGGCCAGCTCGACCAGGTTGTTGTACTCCATCATGTACAGGGTGCCGCTACCCAGGCCATGCAGCGCAATGACCAGCGGCGTCGCGTCGCTGCCGTCATAGCTGGTCGGGACATACACCCGATATCCCATGTCGATGTTGCCGGCGTCCTGGAATGTGTAGGTCTTCTCTTGCACCCGCGCCAGCGCATCCAGATTCGCCTGCGATCGCTCCGGCTGCACCCAGTCCTGGGCCAGCGCTGAGGATGCGAACAGCCCCACCACCAGGACACTGCTCAGACACACCGTGCAGGCGTTTCTCGTGACCTTCGTTCGATGCAACATGGTGTCGCTCCCTGACACTGACCCGTCGGATTGATGGTGAACCTATCACAGATGCCGTCGGATCGTGGTCGCCGTCTGCAGAATCTCCGCACGCCCGAGCCCGATGCCGGTACAATCCCCCCGATAGACACCACGAGCTTCCTGGAGGAGACCATGAAGACGTTGCTGACCCTCGGTCTCGTGCTGCTGGTCGCCCTGCCGGTGGCGGCGCAGCAGCGACGCGAGCCCGACCCGCGCTCGATGGGCGGCGGCGACTGCCGCGACAACGTGTACAACTGCGCGGACACACCGAATCCGCTGCCGACGACCAACACCGTGTGGCTCGAGGAGATGACGTGGATGGACGTCCGCGACGCGCTGGCCGCGGGCACCACGACGGCGATCATCCCAACGGGCGGCATGGAGCCGAACGGCCCGTGGCTGGTGACCGGTAAACACAACTACGTGTTGCGGGCCACCTGTGACGCGATTGCGCGCAGGCTGGGTCACGCGATCTGCACACCGATCATCAAGTTCGTGCCCGAGGGCGCGATCGAGCCGCCGAGCGGCCATATGCGCAGCCCCGGCACGCTGAGCCTCCGCCAGGAGACCTTCGAGGCGCTGCTGACCGACGTGGCGCACAGCCTGAAGATGCACGGCTTCCGCAACATCATCTTCATCGGCGACAGCGGCGGGAACCAGGCGGGACAGCGGGCGGTGGCCGAAACGCTCAACGCCGCGTGGAACGGCGGCCCGGTCGTGGCGCACGTGCAGGAGTACTACGACTATGCGAGCGTGGCGCGCTACATGGCCTATCGGGGACTCGAATCGGGGGAGGGCGACGGCCTCCACGACGACCCGATCATCACGCTGAACATGTTCTATGCCGACCCCAGCTCGGTGCGCTATGACGAGCGGGTCGCGGCCAATCTGGCGACCATCAACGGCGTGTCGCTTGCCGACCGGGTGCGGTCGCTCGAGCGCGCGCGGGAGATCGTCGAGTTCCGGGCGACCCACACCGTCGAGGCGATCAACAAGGCGATCGCGAACCGGGGCACGCTGCCGG
>JADFPE010000201.1:8777-9098 GCA_022562495.1 Acidobacteriota bacterium | reverse complement strand
CGAAGCGGACCGCTGGATGGGCGGGACCGCCGGGGTGGGGTAGGGGGGCGCGGCGACGCAATCCTGGCCTTTAGGCCGTGGGCGCTCTGGGAAAGTAAAAGGAAAACAGGTGCCGATCGGACAGGTCGAAAGCCTCGAAGATCGCATCGTGAAGGTCGTCAAGCGCCTGATCACCTCGTCACGCGACCGTTCTCCAGAGTCGTTTCGCACGCTTCAGATTGACCCTGAACTGGTAACATCTATCTCTGATCTTGCCGGCGTCATCACGTGCCATCTCTCCGTGCGGCTAACGTCAGGGTTCAGCGGCGAGCGAAGCGAGTC
>JADFPE010000201.1:0-8767 GCA_022562495.1 Acidobacteriota bacterium | reverse complement strand
GATGCGCTCGATAACCGTGCGGTCTATCTCGGTTTCTTGACCTTCGATCACGAATTCAACGTCTTTGTTGAATTTCTGGGCTAGATCCCGAACCATTCGGGGAAACCCGTTGAACACGGTGCCGATGGGCAGCATCCGGACTTCCATGATCCCTTGTTGGAGGTCGTCCACCACCTTGACCACGTGGGATGACGTCTCCGCCAAGGATATCGTCAGGTCGTCGTCCTTGTACCGGGCGGCGAGTTGGGCGGCTCGCTTGACGTCGCCCGCCCGCAAGGCGTCCCGTACGTCATCAAGCTTGAATGCGTCTTCAGGAGACAGGTATGGTGACCAGCCGCTCTCGTCTTCAACAAGGCGCACTTCCACCTCGGCGACAAAGTCTCCTCCGCGCACGAGCCTCTTGGTCGTCCTGCTGCTCATGTCCGCCTCCTTCGGCACGTCTCGTCCCATTTCGTGGGGTCAGGTCGATATGCTGTCACAACGACAGCCGGTGAATCCTGACCCGAAGGGATACCCCAGACTACATGAATCCTCTGGTTGGCTCCATCTCGCTGCAGCACCAGGCAGCAAGGGCCTTTGGGATAATCCGGATAATCCTCAATCAACACGGCACTTGCCAGGCCGTTGATGACATCACGTGCCTTGATCTCGTCCGCGGCGAGTTCTTCGTAACCGTGAACTGAGATGCGCACCTCAGCGCGCGCCACCAGTGCCCGATCTTGTTCGAGGGTCTTGCTCAATTTCGTGATCTGTCGTTGTTATGCTTCGTGATCATCCCGCTAACGTCACACTTCAGCTGCGCCGCTTCCGGCGTCATCCAGCGGTGTCGGCTGCAAGCGGTTGTTCGGCGTCCGGTAATCCTGGGTCAGCTCCAGTTGTCCGTCCGGAGGTCCTCCACCCGAGCAAAGTGCTTCGTGTTGTTCGTGATCAATGTCAGACCCGCGGCCAGCGCGTGTGCGGCAATCAGTGTGTCGAACCCGCCGATCGGCGATCCTCTGGCAGCCAGAGACGCCGCCACGGTCCCGAAGCGGTCTGCGGCAGCCTGGTCGAACGACAGCACCGAGATGGTACCGATGAACGTATCGATTAGGCGATGGAGCTTCGGCGACCGTCTACGGGCCGCGCCGTACCGGAGCTCTCCCAACGTGATTGAACTGATGCAGGTTTCTGACGGGCGGTGGTCGAGCAGGCGGCTCGCAACCTGCCCCTGGCCTCGAAGTGCGAAGCTCACCGTGTCGGTGTCGAGCATGAAGCCAACCATCACGAGAATGGGTTTGGTGCGTCCGTAATCGGTCGCTGCTCCGGCCGCGGAATCTCCTCACGCCACGCGCCTAGACAGGCGCGAAACTCATCGGACCACTCGTCGACTGGCTCGAGAACGACGCTCCGCCCCTCGCGACGCACAAGCACCTCGCCGTCACGGTCAGGGAACCGACACTCTTTTGGGAGTCGAACGGCCTGACTGCCTCCGTTCTGAAACAACTTCGCGCGTTTCTTCATGGATAAAAGTATATATATATATGTGTATATATTTAGTCAAGAGCGAGTCGCCGATCCTTCGTCCGTCGGTTCTACCGCCGAACGTTGTATATCCCGCGAGCGCCAATTCGCGGCATCTGCGCGCGAAACGCCCCGGTCCTCCCGAGGAAACTATGTAGTAGTTGGCATTCTGACTGGGCGGCCAGTGGTCAGTCAAGTGCAATCGGTACTTAGGTTTACTGGATTGCGACGTTCGATTAGGCGTGAAATGACGCTGGCGTGATAGCCACGGGATTCCGTGGATATGTTGCGTACGCCATTTGCTCGGATCGGCGTCAACCCATGGTTTCGGTTGGCGATGGGGGAGGCGAGACGAGGCGATGGGTACTGGTGGCGCCGATCCGACAACCTACTGCTGTTCCACGACTTACCGTGCGAGGGTGGAGATGGCGCGCAGATTACGTCGGAGGTGGGTCCAGGTCGACCATGCGTGAGATCGAGGCTTTGGTCCCCTAGGTCGGTGAGTTCCTGCTCGAGGCGCGGTTGGTACAAGAGAAGGCGGCGCCGTACTGCGTGAGCTGGGTGGGCCGATGTCTGACGCACCTGGCCTCGGGCGAGCCGCTGGCGGACCAGGTCGGCGGTTCTGCGAGCACTTGGAACGCGACGGCGGGTGCCAGAATCGGCAGGTGCGCCAGGCCGAGCAGGCTCTGCGGATCTCCTTGCCGCTCGTGTGCCTCGTGTTTCGTGGGGCCCCGAGGCTCCGGGCAGGTCCGAGGATCGCCGCGATGACCGCACGTAGCTCTGCGTTCGTGGGAGCCTTTTCGGAGCGCCCAAAGCCGACGGGGCGGCCTACCCATCCGCCGCCGGCGCGTCCTGTGTGGCCACCGGCTCGTCTCGATCCCCGGCGTCGCCCAGCCGTCCGTCGTAGCGCTGGTACAGATATGACGCCCCCATCAGCAGCAGACCCAGCGCGATGCTGCTGACGATGCGGTAGACCGAATCGAGCTGCGAGAAGTCGACGAAGAAGACTTTCAGCACCGTGATACCGAACACGACGAGCGCGAGATAGCGGACGGGGGCGTAGCGCCGCTTGATGCCGACCGCGGTCAGCCCGGCGGCGTAGGCGCCCCAGGTCGCCGACAGCATCATCTGACGGACCAGCTCGGCGCTCGACGCGAAGCGCACCGTGTGTCCGCGCAACTCCCAGAACGCAGAGATCTCCGTGGACAGGGTCACCAGCATCAACACGTTCGCCGCGACGATCGCCGTGGCCATGGCCAGACCACGGTGGCTGATGGCGTCCGGGTCGATCCGGGCGTGCAGCCAGGCCACGAGGCAGCAGACGCCGACGATGAAGAGGCCGAGCGTGGCGCGCTCGTTGAGGAAGACGGTGTACATGGCCGGGACCGGCGCGAGCTGCGTCGCGAGCAGACGGAGGACCGAGACCCCCAAGATCAGCGCGCCGCCGAAGCGGACCCAGGCACGGCGCTCCCGGAGCCCCAGCCAGATCAGCCCGCCCGCCTCGGTCGCCCAGAGCAGCGTCACCCAGGCGCCGTCGAGCTGGACCCCGACGGCGACCACCGTCAGGCTGACGGCGACCACCAGGACATGCATCGCCGCGTGCGGATCGACGCGCCGGACCACGACGGTCAGCGCGCCGTGGGCGCCCGCCACGAGCGCCGCGACCAGACCCGTGACCGCGGAGAGATGGGGCTCCAGCACCGCCTGCAGCCCGAAGTAGAGACCGAGCCCGTTGGCCGGGATGAGCAGGACGTCGGCCGCAGGCAGCCGGGCGCGCACGCGTCTGAGCAACCCGATCTGCGCGGCCGCGTGCAAGCCGGCCACCGCGAGCCAGGTCAGCACGGCCGGTTCCAGCCAGGACCCATCCGGTTGGACGTCTGCCCACTCGAGCAGTGGGGCGGCCACTGCGGCCCACAGGAGCACGCGGGGCCACATCGCTTCCCAACGGACGGAAGCCGCCAGCCCCACGCCAGTGACGGCGATCAGATACACCAGCAGCGCAAGCCAATGGTCCCGCAGGATCGTCAGCGAGGCGGCGTGATACCAGACCGGCGTGGTCCACAGCGCCAGGCGCACCCACCTCGCGATCGGATGGGTCGACTCGCGCATGCGGGAGAGGACCCAGAGGAAGAGGCCGCAGTACAGCGTGAAGAAGAGCTCCGTCGGCAGATATGCGTCTGGAGAATAAAACCGGACACCCCACCCCACGATCGTCAGCCCCGTGAACAGGAAGCTCGCCAGGTTCAGGGCGGGCCAGTCGCGCCGGCGGGCGAGATAGAGGGTCGCCGCGATGAGCAGCGCCGTGTAGCTGAAGAGGGTGAACTGCGCGTTCGTGCCGGCGCCGACGAGAGACGGGGTCCCGAAGCCGCCCACCACCGCCATCATCGCAAGCGGCTGCGATCGCAGCCGGTCCGCCTGGCCGGCGGCCAGCACGGTGACCAACACAAGGAGGCTGAACCCGATGAGGGGGTTCACGAGGCCGTAGAGGTTCAAGGCAGCGTAGACCGCCAGATACCACGTGGCGAACCCGCCGCCCACGAGCGCATGCCCGAACGGCAGGCGCCCGGCGGTTGAGAAACGGCGACCGGACCCGATCAGCAGGGCGCCGATGACCGCACCGATCGCGACACGCATCCACGGGGTGACCCACTGATTGACGAAGGCGTGGCGGATCAAGAGCGCCACGCCGATGACCAGCGTCGCCACACCGACGTAGAGCATCCACTGCGTGCCGATGCGGGCCTCGAGGCGCGCCGCAGCGGTCTGTGTCGAGTCCGGTAGGGCCGGCCGCGCTAGGTCCGGCGCCGGTGAGGTCCGGGGGGTCTCGACGGTAGCGGGTGGTGCGCCAGGGGTTGCTGCGGTCTCGGCGGCCGTGTCGAGCGCGCCGGCCTCTGGAGCGGCCGTGGGCGTGGTCGACCGGGTGCGCGGCGCCAGGTCTTCCAGGGCGGCGAGCCGTCGCTCCAACCGTTCCACCCCGTCCCGCGCCGCCGATGCACGGCGGAACGAGAGGACCGGCAGCCCGACCGTGAGCACGAGGAAGACGGCGACCGCGATGAGGGCGACAATCATCGTCTGCCCCAGGAGACAGGAGACAGCGGGTGGGCGTCGCGGCGTTCTCGCAGATTCTCGCGAACCATGCTTCTAGAGCCTGCCGGCTCAGCCAAGACGTCCGATCGCCTCGGCGGTGGGCGATTCCGGCCAGACCGGCGCCGGGGCCGCGACGTAGCCGGTGTGCGCCAGCTGGCTCTGGAAATAGGCGATTTCGGCCGCGTAGAAGAGGAGCTTGCTGGCCAGACGTGCCAGCAGGTACGCCTGACCGGTCAGGAACGCGAGCCACAACGACGGCCCCGTCGACCCGGCTCCGGGCGCCAGCAGCGCGTAGGACGCCATCACTGCGAGCAGCACCAGCCCGTTGGCCAGATACAGCCCCGCGCACATGCCCGGGCGCCGGCGCACGAACCGCCACCCGGCCAACAGGGCGCCGAGCATGCTGCGCCGGTCCTCCACGACGGCGCGCACCCGCGCGTAGTCGAACACGAGGGTCACCCCGACCAGCAGCAGCCCGAAGACGAGGTAGAGCGCGGCACGCACCGCGAACGCTTGACGCTCCACCGTGACGTTCCGGGTCACCGCCTCATAGAGGTCGTCGAATAACCAGCCGTGCACGACACCGAACAGGAACCCATAGGTCAGCCCGGCCATGATCGCCAGCCGCAGCAGCCGCGACCCGTACAGTCCGCACGCCGAGAAGAAGCCGGCGCTCCGCGTCGCCCGGTTCCGCGCGTAGCGGTCGAGCACGCCCCCTGAGAACACCGTCCAGACCACGAGGTAGGTGAGCACCACCGCGACGATGACCGGTTGCTGGCCGTTCCCGTCGAGCAAGGCGCTGAGGTTGGCGAGCACGGCGGCAAAACCGATCACCGACGTCGTGAACGACCGCGCGAGACCGGTCGCCTGACTGTTGAACTGCTGCCACCAGTCCCAGGCAACACCGTCCGCCATCGCATCCGCCACGAGGCTCTCACCCAGGGCCCTCAGCAGTTCCTCGCGTAGCAGCAGCCCCAGCGGCACCGCCAGCAGCAGCGTCAGCATGGCGGCGCCCACCAAGATGACGGGTGCCCGGACGACGCGGCGCAAACCGTCGAGCAGGGAGGCGACGATTGGCATCACACGAGAAACGCGTAGGTCAGCATCAGATCCTGTAGCCAGACCATCCACCGCAGCGTCCACTTCGTGGCGGCGGTTCCGGCACGCGGTGTCGCCGTCCAGCTGTTGTTCCCGTAGTCGACGTCGAGCAGCAGTACCCGGTCGGGGTCGACTTCCACACGCACGGCGCCCGCCGCGCGCTCGTAGGTGAACACCCGCCACAGCGCGCGTCCATCCCACTGCTCGCGGACCGTCTCGCCGTCGTCGAAGACGACGCGCACATCGACCGGGAAGATGCCGTCTCCGCGCCGGCGCACCGTCACCGTCGTGCGGGTCAGCCCGCCCTCGTCGATCGGGTCCCTGAACGTCGGCTCGCGATCGCCGTCGACGAACCCGCGGTCCCGCAACGGGCGGCTGGTGACCTGCTGGACGGCGTAGTCGAATATCTGCGTGCCGCCGTGCACCTGGTCGAAATACCAGGACAGATCGCGCCCGCTGACCTCGTTCGCCACGGCGAAGAAGTCCTCCGGACGCGGGTGACGAAACTGCCAGCGCTGATAGAACACCGACAGGATCTCGCGGACCTGCTCCCACCCCAGATACCGCTCGAGCGTATGCAGCCACAGCGCGGTCTTGTTGTAGGTGATAGCGCTCGCGGTGCCGGGCCAATATTCATAGGTCGGCGTCTGCTGCGCATCCATCCGAGCGGCCGTGCGATAACCGGCCAGCCGGTTGCCGTCGGTGGCGCGCGACCACGAGATGTCGCGAAACACGAACGGGACGAAGCCGCCGAAATAACGTCGAGAGATGTGGTGGGGCGTGAACGAGGCCGCGAGCGCCCGCGCGGTCGAGAACGTGTTCAGGCCCTCGTCGAGCCAGGCGTGCTCGAACTCGTTGTTCCCGACGACGCCATACCAGAACTGGTGTCCCGCCTCATGCATCGTGACGCTCTCCGGCTGGGCGACGTCGGAGGGGGCGAGCCAGCGCGCGCCGGCGGTGAACAGGGTCGGGTATTCCATGCCACCGGCCCCGCTCTGCCAGGCAGGGTCGACGATCGTGATCTGCTCGTAGGGGTAGGAACCGAACCACTGTCCGTAGTGTTGCAGCGTGGCCCGCGTCGCCTCGAAGTGGCGCGCGGCCTGCCCCGCGTGCTCCGGTTGCAGCAGCAACCGCATCTGGACCGGGGGCAACCCGGCGACCTCGAACCGCTCCTGCAGATCGAGGAAGTCGGGGCTGGTGGTCCAGGCGAAGTCGTGGACGTCCTCCTGGACGTAGCGGTGTGTCGTGGTGCCGTCGGGGTTGTCGCGCGGCTCCTGTCCGAGGCCGGTTGCGCCGACGACCCACCCGGTGGGGACGGTGATCCGGACGTCGTACACCCCGTAGTCGGAGAAGAACTCGGTGCTGGCGTGGAACTGATGGCAGTTCCAGCCCGTGTCTTCGAGCACGCCGATCTTCGGGAACCACTGCGCGATGAAAAAGAAGTCTCCGATTGTGCCGGTCCGGGCGAACGTTCGCGGTACCCGCGAGCTCCACTCGAGCTCGATGTTGACCGTCTCGCCCGGCGCGACCGCGGTCGGCATCGCCACCGAGAGCACCGTCCGGTCGTCGGGGTTGTTGTCATCCGGTGAGATGAAGCGCAGGCGATCGGTGAGATCCTGGGGCCCCGTGTCGCCAAGCAACCGGACGGCCGTGACGTCTATCCAGCCCCAGTCGGCCTCCGGTCTGGACGCCAGGCCGGGACCACGGCCGAGCTCGCGCTCCCGCATCCAGGTCGAGCGGCTGTTCCTCCACGCGTTGTAGTACAGGTGGAATCTGAGGTCCGGTGCGGCGACGGTGGTGATGTTGCGCCAGGTCAGCACCGCCCGGCCGGTCAGGGTTCTGTCGTCCGGGTCGAGCCGGACATCGATGGAGTAGTTGGCGTTGCGAGGCGAGCGCGCGCCATCGGGGATGGCGTCGACAGCGGCGGGCGGCGCGTCCGCAACCGGCGGCTGCGGTTGCCGGGCCACACCCGCGGGCGTCAGCAGGGTCGCGCCGCAGAGTGCCACCGCCACGACCGCGCACAGTCTCGCGATCTTGCTGATCATGACGGCATGTCGGCCGAGTCCGCCGGAGTGGCGTCTGTGGCGCAGCCCGTCAGGCCTGCGAGACAAGGTTCACACCTTGCCCCACGGATGTTGGCGGAGCCAAGCCCAGAGCCGGGGGAGCACACGCCTCTACCGGTAGTCGTCCCTCACGGGGTGGAAGACGTCGAAGATCCGGCACTTCGTCACCGCTCGACCCGAGTGGGTGACGTTCGGCGGCACGATGGCCAGAGCGCCCGGACTCAACCGCTCGGTCCGCCCGTCGATCGTCATCTCGAATTCGCCCTCGAGCACGTGGGACACCTGTTCGTGCGGATGCGCGTGCTCCGGTAACTCGGCGCCGGCCGCGATGGTCCACTGGACCACGGTCATCGTGACGCCATGCGCGAACAGGCCGACAAAGCCGGGGATCGGTTCCTTGCGCGCAAGATCGGTCGAGGTCAGGATCGGCATCGGCTTAGTCCCTCAATCCAAACGTGAACACGACGTTGCCGGCGGCGATCGTCACGTACTGCGTACCGTCGACCGCGAAGCTCATCGCAGCTGAGTGCACCCGCGACCCGACGGCGACGTGCCAGAGCTCTTCGCCGCTGACCGCGTCGAGCGCGTAGAAGTAGCCGTCGATGCTGCCGCTGAAGACGAGGTCGCCGGCGGTGGCCAGCACCCCAGCGGTCGACCGCGGCTGTATCTGATACTCCCACCGGATGTCGCCCGTCTTCGGGTCGATCGCGCGGATGGCGCTCTGATAACTGTCCATCGGCAGGTTGTACTGTTGGCCGCCGCCGGTGAAGCGGTCGCCCTCGACGTAGTCCTCATCGCGTTTGAAGTACAGCGCTTCGCCGTCGAACGCCTGGACGTAGAAGAGCTCCGTGCGCGGGCTGTAGGCGGGGGAGAACCAGTTGGTGCCGCCGCCCACCGGCGGGGACACGAGCGTGCCCTCCGGGGTGGGGAAGGTGTCGGGCACGCGGATCGGACGGCCGTTCGAGTCCAGCCCCTTGGCCCAGGTCTGCTTGGCGAACGGCGTGCCGACCAGGAACTCG
>JADFPE010000200.1 GCA_022562495.1 Acidobacteriota bacterium | reverse complement strand
CCCCACGGCCCCACTCCCCGCCCGCGTGGCGCGCATTGTCGCGCGCCGTGGCTAGCTCGGGGCTGCGCCCCGAACCCCCGCGGGCGCTCCGCGGCGCAGGAATCGTTCCGAGTCGCCCCACGTGGCGGTGAGTGCACGGGTCAGGTCACCCGCCGCCACCTCGTCGTGGCTCTTCCTTGTCGCGACGAGCGCCGTGACGCCGTCGGCAACCGTGATCACGCTGTCGCGGATCACATGCGAGTCCTTGAAGTGGATGATGCCGCTGCCGACTCGATCGCGCCTATGATAACGGAACACCGACGCCGGCGACCCCGGTCTGCAGCAAGGATTCTGTGACCCCGCAACCGAACACCAGAGGACCGGATATGGAGAGGCGCGACAGAGGATCACGATGTCGATGACACGCCAGGTCACGATCGTTTCGGTCGCATGCCTGGCCTGGGCCGCGCCGGCGGTTGCCGACGAGCTGCGGTGCGATGTCCAGGGTTACCGCGCCCAGGCCGGTCTGACGGCCGACCTGACGGAGGAGGTCCTGACGTTGACCTGGAACGGCGACCCGGGACAACAGGTGCGACTCCGCCTGAGGGTCGACGACGGGACCCCGACGTTCGACGAGATCGCGGTGCATGACACCTCGGGCGTCTGGACGACGGTCGCCAGAGACGTGACACTCGAGTTCCGGGTCGTCACGGGCGTGCGGCGGATGACGGAGCAGCAACTGCGCCCGCTGCGCGCGCTCGGTGTCGAGATCACGCCGGAGCTCATCGCCGAGAAGCAGTGGGACGCGTTTTGGGATGCGCCGCTGGACGTGCCGGGCATGGACGGCCGCGGCCGCACCAATGTCGGGATGCCGCGGACACCGGGCGAGATCCAGAGGGCGACCGCCGTGTGGGAGGTCACCGGGTGCACCGTTGCTACCAAAGGCGCGCGTCTCGAGGTCGGCTTTCCAGGTGTGCGGCTCGGGCTGTTCACGGGACGGCTGCAGATTACCGTGTATCGCGGCACGAACCTGATCCGCGCCGAGGTGGTTGCGCGCACCAACGCGCCGTCGGTCGCCTACAAGTACGAGGCGGGTCTGTCCGGGCTCTCGATCGACCCGGCGGCGCGGGTGGTGTGGCGCGACCTCTCGAACCAGTGGCAGGACTATCAGCTGGGTGGCGCCGTCAACGACGACCCCGTACCGCTCAAGGTCGCCAACCGGATTGTCATCGCCGAGACCTTCGGTGGGACCATCAGCGCGTTCCCGCCGCCCCACACCTTCTTCTTCGCCCGCGAGGTCGAGACCGACCTCGGCTACGGATGGTATCGCAAGGACGCCGCGTCGTTCGCCTTCGGCGTGCGGCAGGCCGAAGGGGAAGAAGACCCCCGCTACAAGGCCAACTTCGCCCTCTACAGCGCACGGCCCGGCACCTGGCAGCGGATGGCGGTCTACTTCCATGTCGGGACCGGCGACGCTGCCGCGGCGCGCAACGCCGCACTGGCGTTCACCCGCGGCGACCGTTTCAAGGCGTTGCCGGGGTATCAGGTGATGGCCAGCCACTTCCACATGGATCTCGGACAGCGCCTGCTGGAGTCGGGCAGTCTCGACACCAAGCTGCCGGACCTGGAGGCGTTGAAGGCGGCCGGGATCACCATTGTCAGTCCCACCGACCGCCCGAACGGTGACGACCGGCTCGAGGTGCTTGCGGCGTATTACGAGGGCGCCCGGAGGCACTCGGACAGGAATTTCCTGATCATGCCGAACGAGGAGGTCAGCACGCTGCTCGGTGGGCACTGGGACATCCTGTTTCCGAAGCCGGTGTTCTGGACCCGTGACCGCCAGCCGGGACAGCCGTTCGTCGAGCGACACCCGATCTACGGCACCCTCTACCGGGTCGGCAGCCCAGAGGACGTCATGGAGATGGTGACGCGGGAGAACGCGCTGATCTACATGCCGCACCCGCGCACGAAGGGATCCACCGGCTACCCGGACACGGTGAAGGACACCGCGCATTTCCGGCACGAGCGCTACCGGGGCGTCGGCTGGCGGTGGGGGATGGGGTTGGACCTGTCGGAGCGCCGGCTGTCCGAGCGGCGGGTGCTCCCGTTGCTCGACGACATGAACAACTGGATGGCGGACGTGCCGACGCCGCCGAAGCAGATCCTCGCGATTACCGAGACCTATCGGAAGCGTCCTGGCGACGACATCTACGCCAACAACCCGGTGAACTACGTGAAGCTGGGCCAGTTGCCGACGCCGGACGACATGACCGATCTGATCGATGCGCTGAAGGTCGGCGACTTCTTTGTGACCTCCGGTGAGGTGCTGATTCCGACCTACGAGGTCACCGGCACCGGGACGCACCGGACGATCGTGGCCGACGTCGAGTGGACCTTCCCACTGGACTTCGTCGAGGTGGTCTGGGGTGACGGAGCCACGCGTGACCGGCAGATCATCGAGACGACCGATCTGCCGCCGTTCGGCACCCACCGGTTCGAGATCCCGTTCGACGCCACCGGCAAGCGGTGGGTCCGCTTCGCCGCCTGGGACTCGGCCGGCAACGGTGCCCTCGTCCAGCCGATCTGGGTAGAGTGACCGCGGTCCACCGGTGGGCAAGGCCCGTGCGCCCCACGGCTGGCCGCAGAGCGTCCCACGCGCTGTCCCCCGATCGGGGCTCGCGGTGCGAAACAGGCCTGGAAGTGGTGTAGGATTCGATGTATCCGGGAGGTGTGTGCCAACCGGACGAGGGGCCACGATGCGCAGCCTGTTCGTGCTGGCAGCCGGAGTCTTCGCGATCGCGTCGAGCGCGTCAGGACCGGTGCGGGCGGCCACGCCTGGTCAGCCGGCGACGACCGATTCCGCGGCATCACAGCGCGCATTGCTCGATCGCTACTGCGTCACCTGTCACAACCAGCGGCTCCGCACGGCCGAGCTGACGCTCGACACGATCGACGTCACCGACGTCGGGGCGCATCCCGAGATCTGGGAGAAGGTGGTGCGGAAGCTGCGGGCCGGCGCCATGCCGCCCGTGCTCAGACCGCGGCCGGACGCCACGACCTACGAGGCGTTCACAACCTGGCTGGAGACCGAGCTCGACCGGGCGGCGGCGGCCCGTCCCGACCCCGGCCGGACCGAGACCTTCCATCGGCTCAACCGCAGCGAGTATCACAACGTCATTCGCGACCTGCTCGCGCTGGAGGTCGATGTCGGGGCGTTGCTGCCGGCCGACGACGGAAGCTACGGGTTCGACAACATCGCCGGAGTGCTGGGGATGTCCCCGACGCTGCTCGAGCGCTATCTGTCGTCCGCCAAGAAGATCAGCCGTCTCGCGGTCGGGAGACCGGTGCCCTCGCCGACGGCTGAGACGTTTCGTCTGGCGACCGATCTGACGCAGGATGTTCGCGTGGACGGGCTGCCGTTCGGCACCCGCGGCGGCACCCGGATCGACTACACCTTCCCGGAGGATGCCGAGTACGCGATCCGTGTGCGGCTGGGCCGCGACGCGAGTGGCACGCTGGTGGTGTTCGACACACCGCATCAGCTCGAGGTGAGCCTGGACGGCGAGCGGCTCCAGACGTTCGTCGTCGGCGCGCCGCGGCCCGAAGGGGTGGACCGGCGCAGCCCCGAGTATCAGGAGTATGTCCAGCGGCAGCGCGCCGCCGACGAGGGGTGGGAAGTCCGGGTGCCAATCCGGGCCGGTCCGCATACGGTGCAGGTGACGTTCCACCAAAAGACCTCCGCCTACGCGGAGACCTTGCGCCAGCCGTTTCTGCGTCCCTATACGAGCATCACCGGCGGCGACACCCGGTATCAGCCGTACGTCGGGAGCGTCACGATCGCCGGTCCGTTCGAGGCGAGTGGTGCGCGGCCGGTCGACGAGACCCCGAGCCGCCGGCGCATCTTCGTGTGCCGGCCCACCGCGGGTGACACCGAGGACGAGACGCGGTGCGCCCGGGAGATCTTCTCGACGTTGGCGCGGCGCGCCTATCGCAGGCCGGTCAGAGAGCGCGACCTGCAGGTGCTGCTCAGCTTCTACGACGACGGACATGCCGACGGCGGGTTCGAGGCCGGCATCGAGCTGGGGCTCAGACGCCTGCTCGCGAGCCCGGAGTTCCTGTTCCGGATCGAGCGCGACCCGGCCGGCGTCGAGCCGGGCGCGCCGTATCGCATCAGCGATCTCGAGCTCGCGTCACGCCTGTCGTTCTTCTTGTGGAGCAGCATCCCGGATGACGCTCTGCTCGCGGCCGCCATCGCCGGGACCCTGCACGAGCCGGAGGTGCTCGAGGCCCAGACCGGGCGGATGCTGGCGGACGCGCGCGCCGGCGCGCTCGTCGAGAACTTCGCCGGGCAGTGGCTCTACCTGCGCAACGTGCCGGCGCTGACACCCGACGAAGATCTGTTCCCGGATTTCGGCGAGGCGCTCCGGCAGGCGTTCCAGCAAGAGACGGAGCTCTTCTTCGAGAGCATCCTGCGCGAAGACCGGAGTGTGCTCGAGTTCCTGACCGCCGACTATACGTTCGTCAACGAGCGACTCGCGCGGCACTACGGTATCCCGAACATTTACGGCAGCCACTTTCGGCGGATCACGTTGGTCGACGACGCGCGGCGCGGGCTGCTCGGGCACGGCAGCATCCTGACGACCACCGCCTATCCGACCCGGACCTCGCCGGTGTTGCGCGGCAAGTGGGTGCTCGAGAACCTGCTCGGCACGCCACCGCCGCTGCCACCGCCCAACGTCCCGTCGCTCGAGGAGACGACCGGGGCCGGTGAGACGCTGTCGATGCGCGAGGCGATGGAGCAGCACCGGGCCAACCCGGTCTGCGCCAGCTGTCACCGGCTGATGGACCCACCGGGCTTTGCGCTCGAGCAGTTCGACGCGGTGGGTCGGTATCGGACGCGCAACGAGTCGAACACCGAGATCGACGCGTCCGGTATGCTCCCGGACGGCACCGCGTTCGACGGCGCGGCCGGTCTGCGCGAGGCGCTGCTGCGCCGGCCCGGTCTGTTCGTCACCACATTGACGGAGAAGCTGCTCATCTACGCGCTCGGCCGCGGTGTCGAGTACTACGATGCGCCCGCCATCCGTGCCATCACGCGCACGGCGGCTGGCGAGAACAATCGTTTGTCGTCGCTCATCCTGGGAGTCATCACGAGCCAGCCGTTCCAGATGCGGAGAGCTGATGTCCCGAATTAGAGATTCGCGGACATTTTCCGGGCGGGGCATCCCGCCTGACTGCGTTGTTCCTCGGTCGAATACTGCCGGTATGCTCCCTCGTCACGCCTTGCCATCCGGGCGCCACGCGCCGGAACATCAGTCCGCGAACCTCTAACCTGGAACACATCATGATCATCACGAAGCTGTCGCTGCCCCGCCGGACGTTCCTGCGGGGTGTGGGCGCCACGGTGGCGTTGCCGCTCCTCGACGCGATGGTGCCGGCGCTGTCGGCGCTGTCCAGAACAGCCGCCGACCCGGTGCGGCGTCTCGGGTTCATCTACATTCCGAACGGTGCCGTCATGCAGCAATGGACACCGGCCGAGGTCGGGGCCGGGTTCGAGCTGTCGCCCATTCTGAGCCCGCTCGCGCCGTTTCGCGACCAGTTGGTGGTCGTGAGCGGCCTGGCGCATGGTCAGGCAGAGCCGCTCGGCGATGGGAACGGTGAGCACTCGCGGGCCAGCGCCACCTGGCTGAACGGCGTGCACCCGAACCAAACCGAGGGGTCGGATGTGCGGGCGGGGGTCACCGCCGATCAGATCGCCGCACGGGCGCTGGGCAGGGAGACTCCACTGGCGTCGCTGGAGCTCGCGATCGATCTCGACGGGCTGGTGGGCAACTGCGAAAACGGGTACAGCTGTGTCTACCTGAACACCATCTCGTGGCGCACGCCCACGACACCGCAGCCGATGGAGAATAACCCGCGGGTCGTGTTCGAGCGCCTGTTCGGTGAGGGCGGGACCACCGAGCAGCGTGTGGCCGAGATGCGGAAGGACCGCAGTATTCTCGATTCGGTGACCGACGACCTTGCCGATCTCCAGCGTGACATCGGCGCGAGCGATCGCGCGCGGGTCGCCCAGTATCTCGACGCGATACGCGCACTCGAGCGCCGGATCCAGCTGGCTGAGGCCCAGAGCGCCGACGCCGAGCTTCCCGAGCTGGCTCGTCCGGTCGGCATTCCCGACACCTACGAGGAGCATGTCACGCTGATGTTCGACCTGCTCTCGCTCGCCTATCAGGCCGACATCACACGCGTCTTCACCTTCATGCTCGGTCGCGAGCTGGGTGGACGGACCTACCCCCACCTGGGGGTGCCCGACCCGCACCACGGGCTGTCACATCATCGCAACGACCCGGAAAAACTGGCGAAGCTGGCGAAGATCAACACGTATCACATGGAATTGTTCACGCATTTCCTGGAGCATCTCCAGTCCACGCCGGACGGGGACGGGTCCCTGCTGGACCACTCGATGGTGCTGTACGGCGGCGGGCTCGGCGACAGCAACGACCACGCGCATTTCGACCTGCCCGAGCTCGTGGTCGGGGGCGGCGCGGGTCGTCTCAGAGGTGGTCGTCATCTCAGGTATCCGAAAGACACCCCGATGAACAACCTGCTGGTCAGCATGCTGGGCAAGGCCGGGCTGCCGGCAGAGACCTTCGGGGACAGTACAGACCGGTTGGTGGAGCTGGCTGGGGTGTAGGCGGGCGAATGCTCCTAGAAGTCAGGAGACAGGAGTCAGAAGAGGCCGGAAGGCTTCGCCGGCTTCTGACTCAGCAGGATGAACGCCACAGCACGTAGCACCGAGTGGATCGCGGACGCGGCGCCGGCCTCAAAGAGCGTCCTGCTCCTCCTCATCCTCTTCTCCAGCACCTTGTGGGACATCGCGTTCCACACGCTGTGGCAGTTCATACGCCTCGAGCGACCGCGCGGGAGCGTGTGCCGAACGCTGACGATGGGGCTCGTCTGGCTGAGCCTGTCGACCTCCGCGTTCGGGGCCAGCGACCGTCCGCTCATCGAGGCGGTCCGCAATGGCGATGTGGAGCGCGTGCGCGCGTTACTTGCAGCGCAGGCGGACCCGAATACCCCGGACCTCGACGGCACGACGGCGTTGCATTGGGCGGCCCATCGAGACGACGTCGTCACGGCCGAGTTGCTGCTACGCGCCGGTGCCCGTCCCGATGCCGGCAACCGCTACGGCGCGACTGCCGTGCTGGTGGCTGCCACGAGCGGGAACGCCGCGATGCTCGAGCTGCTGCTCGATGCCGGGGCTGATCCGAACGTCGGCCTGCCGGAGGGCGAGACCCCGCTGATGCGAACGGCCCGGGCGGGTCTGGTGGACGCCGTCCAGGCGCTGCTCGCGCACGGGGCCGACGTCGACGCCAGGGAGGGATGGCGAGGGCAGACCGCGTTGATGTGGGCCACCCTCGAGGGCAACACCGCGGCGGCACAGGCACTGATCGACGCAGGCGCCGACGTGCACGCGCGGTCCGACGGTGGGTTCACGCCGTTGTTGTTCGCGGTCCGCCACAATCGGCAGGACACGATCCGCGCCCTGGTGACAATCGGGGCCGACGTCAACGACACGTTGCCAAGTGGCATGAGCGCGCTGGCGGTGGCAACGCTCAATGCGCATTACGACCTCGGGGTCTGGCTGCTGGAGCAGGGCGCCAACCCGAACGCTGATGACCAGGGCTGGACCGCGTTGCATCAGCTGGTGTGGGCGCGTCGACCCAATCTGGGCTTCAACAACCCTGGACCCATTCCGACCGGACTGGTCTCCGACCTGGAGTTCGTCGAGGCACTCGTGGAGCATGGCGCCGACATTGACGCGCGGGAAACGAAAGAGCCGCGTGGCGCCGACGGGTCCGGAACACCCGGCGGCTATCGGAACATACTGAACCGGGTAGGTGCCACGCCGTTCCTGCTGGCGTCCAAGGCTGTGGACATCGATCTGATGCGGCTGTTGGTGCGGCTGGGTGCCGATCCCCTGCTGCCGAATGAGGACGGTACGACCGCACTGATGGTCGCGGCCGGAGTCGGTATCTGGGCGGTTGGGGAGAGCCCCGGCACGAACGCCGAGGCGCTCGACGCCGTCGAGCTGATGCTCGAGCTGGGCGACGTTGTGACCGCCGTCGACGCCAACGGCGACACTGCGTTGCACGGGGCCGTCATCCGGGGCTCGGAACCGCTGGTACGGTTTCTTGTCGAACAGGGCGCCGATCTCGAGGCGGTCAACGAGAAGGATTGGACGCCGCTGACGATGGCCGAAGGTGTCTTCTACTCGAACACGGGGAAACGCTGGCCCGAGATAGAGACGCTGCTGCTCGAGCTGGGCGCCCGCCGTCGCTCACCGTAGCCTCATCTCGCGCTATGGCGGACAGGCCCGCCGCCGCTCTGACGCAAGGCATACACAATCAAGGCCGGACGGTACGCCCGGCTTGGATTGCGTGTGGCATTGACTGCTGTGGCGCAGGCCTTCAGGCCTGCGAGGCAAGGCTGAAGCCTTGCCCCACGGATGGTCCGAGTCCCTCCGGTACCGGTGCGTCTCGGTTCGTTCTACCGCACCAGCTCGATCGTCGACACCGCGAGCAGCAGTTCCTCGCCGGCCTTGCTGGTCTCGCCGGTCGCGTGGACCTGCTTCGCCATCCACTCGGCGAGCTTGTCGGTGTTCTCCGAGGCCCAGTTCCCTGTGATCTTGTAGAGCCCGTCGTCGGTCAGGATGCCGATCGGGTCGCCGCCGCGCGCGCACTTCACCATGCAGGCGACATGCTCGGCGCTCGGATTGGTGCCCCCCATCGCGGCACAGCCCGCCTCGACGAGCATCCCGGTGATGGTCTCCTCGGTGGTGACCGCCGACGCCGTCATACCCAGCATGGCCACCGCGAACACCGCCGCCAGCACCACCAGCACAGATTTCTTCATCGCGTTGTTCTCCCCCAGATTCAAGCGTCGCCCGTACCTATACGTCTGCCCGGGGCGGCTGTCAAGGCGGTGTCACGGAGCGAGGTGTCCCGACGGCGGCAATCGTGCTACCCTCCGACGTCAGGCAATGGGGGCTCGGTTTCGTGAGGAGGGTGCGATGTTCTTGAAGAACCGGACGATGTTCGTGTTCGCTGGGATCATCCTGGTGGC
>JADFPE010000199.1 GCA_022562495.1 Acidobacteriota bacterium | reverse complement strand
GCATACGCCCGTATGCTCCCTCCTCCCGCCTGGCCAGCCGGGCGCCTCGACGCCTCACAACGGGCACGTAGTCTTGCGCGGACCCCAGGTCCCTGGGCAGCGGTGGAGCGTGGGCCGGAAGCGGGACGTGGTGCTGCGGCTGGTGCGGGGCGACTCGTTGGAGACGCTGTCGCGTGCGGTGGGCGTGGCGCGTCAGTGGATGTGCGTGCTCTGGGGATGGAGGGGCGCAGTGGCGGGCGGGTCGGGAGGCGCCGTGTCGGTCTCGGCGGCGCAGTCGTCACACCCGTGACACGAGGCCTGTCCGTCCGGCGCGGCGCTGCCGACCAGCCCACGCAGATGCCGATACAGGGACACCACGGCCCACGCGATGATGAGTGCGACGATGACTTCCTGCCAGATCATGAGATCCCCCAGCCGAGCGCGGACCCGACCTGATACACCGTCAGCGACGCGACGTAGGCCAGAACCGACATATACCCGAACATGAACACCGGCCAGCCCCAGCTGCCCGATTCCTTGCGGACGACCACGAGCGTGCTCATGCACTGACACGCCAGCACGAAGAACACCATCAACGAGATCCCGGTGAGCGGGCTCATCAGCGGAGATCCGTCGGCCCGCGTCGCGTTCATCAGCGAGGACCGCAGGCTGACGCTCTCCTCGTCCGCCCCTTCGATGCCGAAGACGATGCCCAGCGTCGACACGAACACCTCGCGCGCGGCGAAGGCGCCGAGGATCCCGACCCCGATCCGCCAGTCGAAGCCAAGCGGCGCGATGACCGGTTCGATGACCCGGCCCAGCCGGCCACCGACGCTGTAGCGGAGCTGCTCGCCAGCCAGCTGCCCGTCGAGCTCGGCCAGCCCCGCCTCCCGCGCACCGCCGTCGGAGGATGTGGCAAGGAGCTGTGTGCGCGACGCGTCGAACCGCGCGTCGATCTCGGCGCTGCGCGGGAACGACAGGAGCGCCCACAGGATGATCGTCATGGTGAGGATGATCGTGCCGGCGTCCTTGAGGAACCTCCGCACACGCTGCCAGGTCACCATCACCACGTTGCGCAAGACCGGGACCCGGTACGGGGGCAGCTCCAGCAGCAGCGGTAGCCGCGGGCCGCGCAGCACCGTGCGTCTGAGCACCGCGGCTGCCCCGAGGGTGGCGAGGACCGAGAGGGCGTACATGGAGAAGAGGACGACGGCGCCCACACTGAGGATGCCGAACACGCGCTGGTCGGCGGCGAAGACCACGGCCGTGACCAGCGCGTAGA
The DNA here is from genome assembly GCA_022562495.1 of Acidobacteriota bacterium. Lineage (GTDB taxonomy): Bacteria > Acidobacteriota > Vicinamibacteria > Vicinamibacterales > UBA8438 > NP936. The sequence continues at coordinate 7,853 of JADFPE010000199.1, read as the reverse complement.
CCGGCAGCCGGGCGCTGCACGAGACCATCGGCAGCGTCAGCATCGTGATCAGCCGGTCCCGGGGGCTCTCGATCGTGCGGGTTGCCATGACCGCCGGTATGGCGCAGGCGAATCCAGACAGCATCGGGACGAACGCCTTGCCGTGTAGCCCCACCTGTCCCATCAGCCGGTCGATGACGAACGCCACCCGGGCGAGATACCCCACGTCCTCGAGTATCGCGATGAAGAAGAAGAGCATCCCGATCTGCGGCACGAAGACCACGACGTTGCCGACGCCGGCGATGACCCCGTCGACGATCAGGTCGCTCAGGATGCCGTCCGGCAGCGCGGCGGTCACGCCGGTCTGCAACCACCCGGTCGCGGTTTCGATCCCGGTGATCAACGGCGCGGACCAGGTGAACAACGCCTCGAAGAGCACCGCCATCACCACGGCGAACGCCACGAGCCCGTAGACACGTTGCGTCAGGATGCCGTCGATCCGGCTGGTCCACTTGCGCGTGTCTTCGCGGGACACCGTCCGGATGTCGGCCACCACCGCTTCGATCCAGCGATACCGCGAGGCGATGATTTCGTGGTCGAGACTCCGCTGTGCCGCGACGGCGTCCCGCTGGATCGTGTGCACCGTCTGTCGGACCGCGGCTGGGAGCCCGGTGGCCGCGCCGTCATCGGATTCGAGCGACAGCAGCGACCAGAGCGCCCAGGACCGGCGCGCCGCCGGGGTCTTCCCGAAGCCGGCATCCCGCAGCGCCTGGGTGACCGTGGTGACCTCGCGCTCGACCTGCGCGGGCAGACCGGTCCAGACGGAGTCGGCGCGCGGGGCCAGGGCGAGCGTCGTGCCGATCGCGCCGCGGAGCTCGTCGAGTCCGACGCCCTTCGAGGCGACCGTCGGCACCACCGTGGCGCCGAGCCAGACGCCCAGCCGCGTCGCGTCGAGGTCGGCGCCGCCGGCGCTCGCCTCGTCGATCATGTTGAGCGCCACGATGACCGGGACGCCGGTCTCGGCGATCTGCAGCACCAGGTAGAGCCCACGCTCGAGCGCGCCGGAGTCAACCACGACGATGACCACGTCCGGCGGATCGGTGTGCCGGCCAAGTACCTCATCGACCGCAACCTGCTCGTCCGGCGACTGCGCGCTCAGGCTGTAGGTGCCTGGCAAATCGACGATCTCGACCCCTGACCCATCGGGAAGTGTGACGCGCCGCGATGCGCGCGTCACCGTGACGCCGGGGTAGTTGCTGACCTGCGCGCGGGCGCCGGTCAGCGCGTTGAACACGGTGGTCTTGCCGGAGTTGGCGTTGCCGGCCACCAGCACCCGCGGGACGTGGGTGGTTCGTGCCGCGTCGGTCGCCTCATGTGCTTCGTGGGCTGCGAAGCGGTACGGGGTGTCGCCGTTGCCGGCCTCCTCCACGATGTCGGCCCGGCCCTCCGGGACCAGTTGGATACCGGCCGCGTCCGCGAGTCGGAGCGACAGCAGGTAGCCGCGCAGCCGGATCTTCAGCGGGTCACCAAGCGGCGCCCGTCGGATCGTCTCGATCCGGGTGCCGGGCAGCATCCCCATTTCCATGAGCCGGCGTGCCACCGGCCGGTCGCAGCCGACGTGATGGACGACGGCGCTGGTGCCGATCGGCAACTGGTCGAGGGTGCGGAGGCCCTGGTGCACGGAGGAGAGAGCTCCTGGACGCCACTGGAGCGGGAGTCCAGGGCGTGGTCGCGAAAAGTGAGACTGAGTCTCAGTTTCGAATTCCCAGTCTATCTCGGACCAGATCGGTCGGTCAAGAGCCCCTGTGCCACCCTCAATCCTTCAGCTCGTAGAACATCACGCGCGGCGACCCGTTCACCACACGCGTGGTGTGTGCGGTGCCCGCCGGCAGGAACGCGATCTCTTTCTCGCTGTAGGTGGTGGTGTCCTCGGTTCCGTCTTCCTGTGTCGTGTTGATCGTACCGCCCTCGAGAAACACGAGCACGGTGTCGGTGGGGTGTACGTGGAGCGGCACGGTGTGACCCGCAGGCCAGCTGACGTCCCAGACCCGTACCCGCGCATGGTCCAGCGCCTCCTCGGCGCCATCCTGGGGAAACGCGGGTGGGATGTCGGTCCTGCTGTCGACCGGGGCGTCAGCGGTCTCCTTCAGGTCGATCATGATGGCGTGACGCAGGGGTGTCCCGATGCCTTCCTCCTTGTGCGTCACCCCCTTGGGCAGCAGAAACACATTGGGGAGCTCGAACGGCACTTCGCTGTCGGTGAACGTCCCGTCGAGTCGCGTCACCCGCAGCGGTCCCCACCGCAGGAAGACTCCGGTCATGTCGTAACGATGGCGATGGTAGGGTTGCGGGACACCGTCCGGCCAGATGACCTCCCAGATGCTGACGCGGTCGTTCTCGAAGAGGTGCTCCGCGCCGTCCCGCGGATACGCGTGGGGGTAGTCCTGCGCCCAGACGAGTCCCGCGCCGGCGAGGAGCAGGCCGACGAGCGCCGCGCTAGACTCTTTGAACAACGTTGCTCGTGACAATTGAGGGAAGTTTCGATCATCTTTTTTTGCTCGCACCATGTCAGCCTCCGTTCAAGGAGTCTAGCCCCCGCGTCGCGGGGCTGTGAGAAAAGCTCGGCTAGCGAGGCGGAGCCAACCGGGTCGGGACGGTCCGAGGCGCAGCCTCGCTAGCCAGGCGTGTCATGAGACCTCCACAGAAAAAGAATCAGTACGCGCCGCTGATCGTGTGGCCCTTGCGGACGGTGAACTGGCCGAACAGCACGATGCGCGGGGCGTGGTTCGCGCCCCTGTGGGAGAATAGATCTTTTCGTGTGCCATTGGCGATCCATGGCTGTCCATGCTCGGTAAGGAGTTTCTTGAATGAACAACGCGCGTGTCGCGGTCCCCACCCCCCGCAACGAACCGGTCTTGAATTACGCGCCCGGGTCCCCGGAGAAGGCCGCGCTCAGGACGCAGCTCGACACCTTCGCCGCCGGCTCGATTGAGATCCCGTTGATCATCGGTGGCCGGAATGTGACGACCGGCGATCTGGGCAGGTGCATCCTCCCGCACGACCACGGGCGGAGCCTGGCCACCTATCACAAGGGCAACGCCGAGACGGTGCACCAGGCGATCGCGGCGGCGGCCGACGCCCGACCCGAGTGGAGCGCGATGGGGTGGGAGTCGCGCGCCGCGATCTTTCTGAAGGCGGCCGAGCTGCTGGCCGGGAAGTATCGTCAGGTGCTGAACGCCGCCACGATGCTGAATCAGAGCAAGACGGCGTTCCAGGCGGAGATCGACGCTGCCTGCGAGCTGATCGACTTCTGGCGGTTCAACGTGTCGTATCTGCCGGAGATCTACGGGCAGCAGCCCGACAGCGCGCCGGGGATGTGGAACTACGTCGAGTACCGGGCGCTGGAAGGGTTCATCTTCGCGGCCACGCCGTTCAACTTCACGTCGATCGCCGGGAACCTCCCGACCAGTCCCGCGCTGATGGGGAACACCGTGGTCTGGAAACCGGCGTCCACCGCCGTCTTCGCCGCCTACTACCTGATGCAGCTGTTCGAGGAGGCTGGGCTGCCGGCCGGCGTCATCAATCTGGTGCCGGGCAACGGCGGCGAGATCGGCGACCCCGCGATGGCGCACCCCGACCTCGGCGGCGTGCACTTCACCGGCAGCACGGCGGTGTTCCAGGGCATGTGGCGCACCATCGGCGCCAATATCGCCAGCTACAAGAGCTATCCCCGGATCGTCGGCGAGACCGGCGGCAAGGACTTCGTGTTCGCCCACGCCTCGGCGGACCCCGACGAGCTGGCGGCCAATCTGATCCGCGGCGCCTTCGAGTATCAGGGGCAGAAGTGCAGCGCCGCCAGTCGCGCCTACATCCCTGCGAGTCTGTGGAGCCGTCTCCGCGACCGGCTGTGCGACGAGGTGGAGGCGATTCCCTACGGGGATGTCGCCGACTTCACCAACTTCATGGGCGCAGTGATCGACAAGGCCACGTTCGACAAGCTCGAGGGCTATATCGAGGCGGCGCGGACCGACAGCGGCGCGGACGTCATCTGTGGCGGCGTTTGTGATGACCGCACCGGGTATTTCATTGCGCCGACGATCATCCAGGCGCACGACCCCCGGTACACGACGATGGAGACGGAGCTGTTCGGGCCGGTGCTGACCGTCCATATCTATAAGGACAGCGACTACGCGCAGACACTCGAGCTGTGCGACGCCACGTCGCCGTATGCGTTGACCGGGGCGATCTTCGGGCGGGACCGGGCGGCGATCAACCTGGCCCACGACACGCTGCGGCACGCGGCGGGCAACTTCTACATCAACGACAAGCCGACCGGCGCCGTCGTCGGGCAGCAGCCGTTCGGCGGCTCCCGTGCGTCGGGGACCAACGACAAGGCAGGCAGCTTCCTGAACCTGATTCGCTGGGTCAGTACCCGCACCACCAAGGAAACGTTCACCCCGGCGCGCGATTACCGCTATCCCTACATGCAGGAGCGCTGAGTATCGGAATATTCCCGAGGAGGCAGGAGTGGGAAGGCAGGAGGACGCCGGAGGGCTATGCCAGCGTCGGTCGCAGGACCGTGCGGGTGCGGCCGGAGCAGGCGGGCGAGTGTCAGGAGAGTCTCTGCTTGCCGCGAACATCATCATGTGATCTGATCTGAGGGACGGAGTGCCGGTGATCACGTGATAACTGGAGGACAACTGATGCGAACACCATGCTCGACACGGCGCGTAGGCGGTCTCACCCTGTCGGCGTCAATCACCGTCGTGGCGATCGGGGTGCTGGTCCTTGCCGGGGCCCCGGGCTCAGCGTCTGCACAGGGGGCCGAGGCGCTGCGGATCGACGTCACGTTGGACGAGTACTCGTTCTCCCCCGAACCGCTGCGGATTCCCGCCGGTCGACGGGTGACGCTGGTCATCCGGAACGTCGGCTCAGTCGCGCACGAGTTCATGGCCGGGCGCGACGTGGAGGGCAACGACTTCAAGCAGGACCTGTTTGCCGATCTCCACGTCAACATCGAGCAGGTCGACGCGGGTCATGCCGAGCACAACGAAGATGCCGGCCATGACGAACATGCCGAGCATGCCGGCCATGACACTGACGCCGGCCATGCCGAACACGCCGAGCAGAGCGCCGACGCCCAAGAACACGCCCACGGCGAGGGACACGAACATGGCACGATGGTAGAGGCCCGGGCGGGCGAGACGTTCCTCATGACCTTCACGCTGCCGGAAGACCGGCGCGGCGAGTGGACCACCGGGTGCTTCCTGTCGGGTCACTACGACGCTGGCATGCACGGCACGTTGATCGTGGAGTAGCGGTCGGTGGCGCACGTCCCGCGTCGCACCGTGGGCTGTGGTGGCCGGTGCCCAGACCAGCGTGCCGGCCGGCTGCGCGGGCCCCGCTCTTGAGGGGGGCCTGCTCGCCGGCCTCGACGTCGCGCTGACGCGAGGAACAGCCCGGGACGTATGTACTCGAACTTCGAGCTGACTTGACAAGGTCGTTCCATATCAGGCCCGCCGGGGCCGCGCCGGATGCGCCCACACGGGTGAGGCGCGGGATCAGGTGTTCCGTAGCAGATGCCATTGTCGCCACGAGAGCAGGGCTGCGAGCCACGTCACCACCGCCTACCAAGGCACGACGTATCGATAGTTCAACAGGGCGTCGATCCCCACTAGGAACGAGAACACGACCATGTAGATGGCTCCCGAACGGGCGATCTTGCCGGCCATTTCGTCCCGCTGCAGAACGGCCGCGAGGTCCAGGAGCAGCTCATCCGGGCTCCTGAAATCAGACGTGCCGAGTCTGTCGAGGAACAGCGGTCGGTGACGCGTCAGCTTCCACCGTGGACGGAAACCCAACGCGCCTTCAATGCGCCTTCTGTCCCGCCACCGTCTGAACCTGGTCGCGCGACGAGCGATGCGGCTGTCCATCATTCGGACATCCTCACGAAACTCGGGAGTGTGGCCGGCCAGAAACGCATGGACCATGGCGTTCATGCATCGTTCATCTGTCCCTAGGCCGGCTGCACGCACGCTGGTGAGAAACCCCTGCAGCGCGGACATGTTGGTCAATCGACTGGCGGCTTCACGTGGGACAGCAGGCGCTGGAAAATCAAGCAGGACGGCCCGGTTATCTGAGGTAATCCAGACACGATCCAACCCGATGGCAGGCCGCGATCGGTCGCGCAGCGCCTGGGTGCACTCGTTCGCCAGGTCAGACAGCCAGCCACCAATCGAGCGCCACTTCTGGCTCGTCTTCACGATCTCCAGAAATGACGTTCCCTGTCTCGCCTCGAAGACGTCCCAGCACTCGCCGTCCGTTCTCGTCCCACCGAGCCACCGAAGACGGCCTGGTCGACTCAGATCACGTCTGGAGGCCGGCACAGCCGCCGTGCCAACCGGTCTCAGGTGAATCCACACCTCGCGACGAAGTCGGGGGTCGAAACCCAGGAGTAGCTCATCGCTGTGGCTCTTTCCGAGCGTCTTCACGACCCTGTAGGGTCCGATGAGCCGAGGCTCGGTTCCGTTCTGAGCGTCGCCCGGCGCAACTGCGACTCTGTGCCTATTCGGGGCAGGACGGAGAACCACTCGAGTCTGGCTCAGTTTCTCGTGCAGGCCGGTCAACGCCAGCAGGAACAACGGGGAGAGCAACGCAAGAAGAATGACCGGGGAGCCCTCGGACGACAACAGGGATGAGAGCAGCGTCGGCCCCATGAAGAACACGGCCGTTCGCGCGAAGGCACGCGCGAGACCTGGAGGCGCGCCATTGGACACGCCGACCACAGCGATTCCCGACAACGCCTTGCCGAGCGAAGCTCCCCAGAGACCCTCCGTCACCGAAAAATAGATCACCAAGAAGAGCATCAACGGGAACCACGGATTCGACGCGATGAAGCCTCCGAGAGCGAGGAGCCCATGATCGACGGCCCACCACACTGGGACACCCAAGACGAGGAAGTCGATAGCAAGAGCTGCGTGTCGAAGTTCACGACCCGCAGGCGTCAGTTGCAAGGAGCTGAACGGCAAGAGTGTTTTCTTCAGCTCCGCGTACGACCTCCATCGGTCGGACGGATCCTTGGAGAGGCACCGCATCACGGTCTTCGCGAGTCTCTTCGGGACCTGGGACCGCGCGGCCCTCGGATTCGGCGGGCACTCGTGCAGAATCGCTGCCACCAGTTCGACAGCATTGCCCGTGTCGAATGGAGGCCGACCCGTCAACAGGAAATAGAGCGTGGCCCCGACCGAATAGATGTCACTCTGGACCTCGAGCGCCTTGCCCCGCAGCTGCTCTGGAGACGTAAACGCTGGTGTCCCAAGGAATGTGCCGGTGGTCGTCAGATGCGTCTCTGCCCGAGCCAGGGTTGAGATCGACAGGCCGAAATCACCGATCTTCACCTTGCCGTCAGCGTCCATGAAACAGTTCGACGGCTTGACGTCCCGGTGCAGCACCCCTTGGCCGCCGCGGTCTCCAACCCCTCGATGACCTGCAGGATGGCATCCACCGCCTCGGTCACCGGCAACGGGTCTCCCTGCGCGTGTTCCTTGAGCGTCGTCCCGGGGACCAGCTCCATCGAGATGACCGGGATGCCGTGGATCTCCTCGGCACCAAAGACATAGACGCTGTTGGGGTGACTGATCTGGGCCGCCAGACGGCCTTCGCGCAGAAACCGCTCGCGGTCTCGAGGCGAGTCCATCTGCTACGCCAGGACCTTCAGGGCGACCGACCGCTGCGTGTCCTGGTCCGTAGCTTCATACACCTCGCCCATGCCGCCTGTGCCGAGGAGGCGGACAATCAGGTAGTGGCCGAATGTCTGACCGGGGGTGAGCCGCGAGCCGACGCGGTGCTCGACCGCGCGATCGCTCGGTGAGGCG
>JADFPE010000198.1 GCA_022562495.1 Acidobacteriota bacterium | reverse complement strand
GTCGACGTGACGACGATCCCGACCACCGCCGCCGCGAGGGCCAGCCACCGCAGCCGACTCGGAGCGACAACGAGCATCATGCGACGCATAGTCGAATTATGGCACACACCGGCGTCAGGCCGACCCTCACACCGCTCGCGTGAAGGGGCAGCGGAGCGCTCCGGTACGGCGACCCCACCTAGCAGCCCGTGGTGAAAGTCCAGCTGCATTCGACCGGCGCTGCATCCCGCCTGGCTACGTTGCTCCTCGGTCACATACTGCCGGTATTCTCCCTCGTCGCGCCTTGCCAGACAGGCGCATCACCGGTCTCGGTGCAACGCGGGACTTTCACCACGGACTGCTAGTGGAGGAACCGGAAACCCAGCATCGTGAAGGTGGTCGGCTCCAGGTCGAACGGATCGGCATCGATGCGCCGTTCCCGGGCGATGAACACCTCGCCAACCCCGTCCCGACCCGCAAAACGGGCTCCGATCTCGAAGCGCCCGCCGAGCTGGTGGTCCCGTCCGCGCTCGCTCTTGTCCACGGACACGAAGGTCAGCTCTCCCTCGAGCATCAGGGTCACTCGTGGGTGCACCGCGCGGAGCGCCTGGATGCTCCCGCCGAATTCCGCTGTGTAGTCGACAAACGACCGCTGGAGGGTTCTGAGCACCCGGTACCCGATGTCCAGATCCCAGGAGCGGATCTGCAACGGCGCGGTGTACTGGACGCCGAGCATGTTCCACGCGATTGAGAATTCCTTGTCGCGATCGCTCAGGTGGCGGGAGACATGGTGAAAGGTGACCCCGAGCTCCTCGTCCGACACGCCGGTCCGCCACCATGTGGAGAGGTCGATCGTGTAGTTGCCCTGGTTCGGGTCGATGGCCCGAATCTGCTCGCCGAAGATGCTCTCGAAGTTCACCAGCACGTTGCCCCGAATGAATCGAAGATCGAACACATCCATGTCGCCGCCGAAATCGGCGTCCCAGACGAAGTTGTCGTCGCTCGAGACCAGCCGCAAGGCGTCGAGATGAAAGCGGTAGCTTGTCAGGAACCCGAACGTCGCCGGTGTCTGGCGAGCCGTCGAGGCAGCGCTGCTGGTCTGAGCGTGCACCCGCGGTGGCCAGGCACCGATGCAGAGCGTGATGATTGCGACGAACGTGACGACACGAGTCATCGAGGTCTATGGGAACGGATACGGGCCTGACCCGGCTACAGGCTTCAGCACGCGACTCGTGCAAGAACCGGCGCAGTCCTCAGTCGTCTTCCGTCTCCGGTCTGCTATCTCCTGTCTCCTCCGGACGCTCTTCGGTCTTCCCTTCGAGCTCGGCGAGACGCCGCTCGAGGGCGGCGACCCGTTTGCGCAGGGCCGGGAGCATCCTGAACGACGTGGCCGCCTTGCGCCAGGCCCGGTTGTCGATGGCCGGCAACCCAGAGATGAACGACCCGGCCGGCACCGTGTTGGTGATCCCCGTCTGGCCCGTGGCCCGAGTACCCTTGCCGACGGTGACGTGCGCGTTCACCCCAACCTGCCCGGCCAGCACCACGTCCGCCTCGATGGTCGTGCTGCCTGCGATACCGACCTGTGCCGCCAGCAGGGCGTTTCGCCCGACCCGGACCGCGTGTCCGATCTGCACCAGGTTGTCGATCTTCGCCCCGGCCTGGATACGCGTCTCGCCGACCGCCGGTCGATCGATCGCCACCTGCGCGCCGATCTCGACGTCGTCCTCGATGACGACGTCGCCGACCTGCGGAATCTTCTGATGCGTGCCGTCGGAACGCCGGACGAACCCGAAGCCGTCGCTACCGATCACGGCCCCGTTCTGCAACACCACCCGGTCGCCGATCACCACACGTTCGCGCACGGCGACGTGCGAGTGGATGACGCAATCGGCGCCGATCGTCGCGCCGGAACCGATGTGGACCCCGGGGTGAACGACCGTCCGGGGCCCCACGGAGACGCCGGCTCCAATCGAGACGAACGGCCCGATCGAGACGCCGTCACCCAGCCGGACGTCTGCGGCGATGCTACTCGCCGAGTCGATGCCGGGCGCGGGCGCGACCTCGTCGGCAAACAGCGCGACCGCATTGGCGAACGCCAGAGACGGCGTCTCGGTGCGCAGCATCGAACAGGGCGCCGGCGCGGCGTCGTCGGCCAGAATCACCGCCGCCGCCCGCGTCGAACGCAACGCCGTCGCGTAACGGGGATTGGCGAAGAAGGTGAGGTCGCCGGCCTGCGCGGTCTCGATCCCAGCCACACGGCGGATCTCGATCTCGCCATCGCCCTCGAGCCGACACTCGAGGCGCGCCGCCACTTCACGGAGCTTCAAACCGGCGCAGTATATCACGCGCCCGCGGACCGGCCGGACCCGCGCCAGCCGACCTCTGCGCTCTGCACCAGATGTCGGCGAAGCCCTCCGGCTTTCTCCTGCCTCCTGACTTCTGACTCCTTGCGCTCCCGCTAGGACGTGTCTGGCGCCGTGCGCTCGACGAAGGTGGCCAACTGCTCGAGGTGCAGCTCCTTGGAGAGCGCCAGCAGCCGGGGACGACGGTCGCCGGGTGGCATCGCGCGCACCTGTCGCACCGCCGCGAGCGCCTCGCTGGCCCGAGTGGACCACTCGACCCCGGAGACCCCACGGCGCGCACCGCGAAACGCCAACCAGTGCCCGGCCACTTTGGCGACGAAGTACCAGGAGATGAGGTTGGGCCCCGGCACAAAGAAGAACAGCGGTCCGAACACCAGCACGGCAAGACCGTCAATCACCATCCAGAGCCGATGATGGTCGCTATCGCGTTGCAGGGTGCCACGCGCGGTCGACAACGCTCGGTCGCCGTCGAGGTCGTCGGGATACACCAGAACCGCGGCATCCTGCTGGCGCAGCCGCCAGAGGAGACGCTGCTCGGCGACCCACTCCGCCATCGCGCGCACGAACCCCGAGCGCACCCGTGCCATCCAACCGTCCGGCCGGGCGCTCGCGTCAGACCGCCGGGCCGCCCGCCGGTCGCGCCGCTCGGCCTGCTCGGCCGCCAGGACCTCCCACACGCGGCGACGTATCCGTCCCGCGACACCGGGGCGCTGCGGCTGGTCCGACTCGCTCAGCTCGCAATAGAGCTCGTAGCGAGTCTCCCCCGCCGGGACCAGAAACACCTCCATCAATCAGCGGCTCCGTCTACTGGTCACGCCCGGCGAATCTCCTGTACCATCAGATCGATCCATGCCCACGGAGCGTGTCGCGCGACTGGTCGTGCTCGTCTGTCTGCTCGCGCCGGCGGGCGTCGGCGCCCAGTCCTCCGCACCCATTGAACTGATCGTGCGGGTCTTCGACGGACTCGACGACATCACGGCGCACTGCCGGATCGCGGTCTACACGGCTGACACGCGCACGGCGCCCCTCGTGCCCGATCTGCGCCCAGGCACGGGGTATCACGTCGAGGTCGAGCCCGGGCTGTACGATCTCCAGATCACATGGCACGGGCCTGACGATACCGTGGCGATCGAGTGGGCCGAGCACCTGTCAGTGCTGCGGTACCCCGACGAAGGCGGGCGCCACATCGAGATCGTCAATCTGCAGCCGGTCTTCGGAGCGCTGCTGGTGCGACCGCCAGCCGCGTGGCTCGAGACCGAGCGTGACTGGCGTGTCAGCGCGTTTCTGCATGGTGGCGTCGGACGCGCCGGATTCGAGCCGACCGGGGGCGCGGACCACCGGCTGTTCATCCTCCCGGCCGGCCGCTACGACCTCGTCGCCGCGCTCGGCTCGACAGAGCTCACGGTGACCGACGTCGAGGTGCCCGCGCAGCGCACCCGGCTGAAGCTGTTGGAAATAAAATGAGGGTCGAGCGCCGGAGACACGCGGTCCCCGGCGCCCAAAACGCTGCTCCAGCTATCTGGCCAGTGGATCGGGCCGGATCTGGAAGTGGACGATCTTGCCCTTGGTCCCCTTCCCACCCTCGGTGTGCCAGATGTAGTTCGACCCGTACGTGGCCCAGAGCCCGCGGCCCTTCCAGCCGGCGTCCGGATCGTCGATCCGCCCGTCGAGACCACGGGAGTAGAAGGCCATCGGATAGGGCACGCGCAGGACCACCCACTCGCCGGTGTCCGGGAGCAGCGCCAGCAGCGAGTCTGAGGTAGACCCGGTGGCGATCGGGATGTTCTCCCCGAGCCCCAGCGTGTTGAACTGGTCGACCCAGCTGTAGTAGTGGAAATCGGCGCTGCCGGGGGTCTCCACACCCTTCATCTGCGGGCCCGGCACCGGATAGAGCGTCCACCCTTCTGGACAGTGCTGCCCGGTCGCCGTCGGACCGTTGGTCACCGCGCATTTGCTCCGGTCGAAGCTGGCGAAGTGGCTGCTCCCCGAGAGCGCCGTCCAGATGACGCCGTTGCGGTCAACGTCGATCCCACGTGGCGCGAACCCGGTACTCGCCGGGTCGACGTTCGGGTTCTCGATGGACGGCGGCTCGTAGATCTCGGCGATGCACGTCTCCGGCGGATTGTCCCCTCGGTCGAGCCGCACGAGCGCCCCCGGGAACGGGCCGGTACGGGAAATCCACACGGCGCCGTCCACCGGATTGGCGATGATGCCATAGCCGAACCCGGCGATCCTGGTATCGAGCGCCGGGTCCGTCTCGTCAGCACGCGGCTCGTTCCACGGCTTGGAGATCTTGCCGTCGCCGCTGGTATCGAGCACGGTCGGACACCAGCCCTGCGAGAACTGTTCGTCCCCGGTCTCGTCGTAGACCCGCGTGTTGAGCCACCCGATGACGTTCCCGTCGCCGCTGAACCAGAGCGTATTGTCCTCGTCCTCGCCGAATTGCAGGTGGTGTGTACCGAAGCAGGTATCGATCAGGACGAACCGCTCGCGTGCCGGGTCGTAGTACGACGCGTGCCGGCCGGTCCGGCCCAGCGAGTAGTACTGTGCGTAGGGGTTGTCGGACCCGTCGCGGCACCAGTCGGGGTTCGCGAAAGGCCGCACTGTGGAGGTCATCCAGAGCCGACCCTTGTGGTCCATCATCGGGTTGTGCGGGTCGGACCGCTCGTGCGGCCCGAGGCCCCACAGCAGTTCATCACCCCAGTAGTACGACGGCTCGACCTGCGTACTCGGGAACCGGGTTGGCATGATCTCGGGGTCGGGCCGCACCGGAATCGTCAGCTCGGTCGCGGTGTTGGCGATCGGGTCGACCATGGTGATGGAGCCGTGCCCGGCCGACACGCCGTAGACCGGGCCCCCGGCGTTCACCCGCGGGTTCCGCTTGTCGGTCACGACCTCGTCGTGGATGAACGACGACGACTGCCCCCAGTCCCACAACGTGACGACGACGTTGCGCTCGAGCCCCTGCGGGCGAGGCGGCGCGGGCGGCAGCTCGCCGGCCGCGATCCGATCGGTCCAGTCGGCGAACATCGCCAATGCGCGCTGACGGCCGAACCGGCTCATCACGTTGCTCATCTGATTACCGCGCTGCCCGGTCTGCACCCGGTGGTCCCAGGCGGCAACCGTCGAATCGAACTCGTCGCGATGTTGCACGACGCGGGTCGCTGTGTTGCCGAGCTGGTGGCAGAGCTGGCACCCTTGCTTCATGTTGTCCACCCAGGCAGCCTGGCTCCGCACAGTGGGTGAGATGCCGTTGCCTTCGGGGCCGGTGCCGGGGAACTCGCTGGCGGCTGGCGGCTCGACCAGCGAATACCAGTAGTTCCCGGGGTAATACTGGGCGGCGTCACGCGGGGTCGGCGCCACCACACCCCGAAGGGCCACATCCTCGCGGTCTGGAGAGAGCTGGACCTTCTCGGAATCGACCAGCCCGTAACCGCGCACCCAGACGTCGTATGTCGCGTCGGGCAGCTCCGGCAGCAGAAACCGGCCACGGTCGTCGGTCACCACGATCTTGACGAACTTCGTCTCCAGCTCGTCGGCTTCCGCAATCACCCAGACACCGGCCTCCGGGCCATCGTCACTGGTGACGGTACCGGCGATGACACCGTCGGCCACACCGTCCTGGCGAGCCGCCGGAGTCGCGCCCCAGACCACCACCACCCCGACGACCAGCAGCAGCACCGGTATGATCGACATACGCGGGCGAAATCCCGTGAGCATCTCTTCTGTCCTCCCCGCCGCACCGCGACGTCCACGCGAACGGATGCGGCATCCGCGCACACTGTACCCGAGGGGCCTGCAGGGGGTCAACGGCCCCTGTCATACGGTCGAGCCGTCGACAGGTATATCTTGGCGTGAGGGGCTCGGTTTCGATATGATCCACGCTTCGTCTGCACGGCGGTGCCCCCCTTCGTCACGGCACAGCACGAACGGATCATCGGTCCCGACGGTCCACGGAACGCGAGATGAGCGTACACGCGACGAACGCTCGGCCGGCCCGCACCGCGCTGCTGTGGGCGCTGGTGGTCTTCCTCGGCACCGGGACGTTCGCGATCTTCGGTGCCCAGGAGCAAACACCGGACGCACCGGCGACTCCGGTGATCGGAGACGGGCCGCCCGGGGCAGCGGCTGACCCCGCGGCGCAGCCGATTGCCTTCAGCCACGCGCACCACGTCGGCGAGATCGGCGTCGACTGCCAGTTCTGTCATGCTTACGCGCGACGTGGACCGGTCGCCGGGATCCCGTCGGTGCAGCGCTGTGTCGGCTGTCATCGGGTGGTGCTGAGCGAGCAGCCGGAGATCCTGAAGGTGCTCGAGTACTGGGAGAACGAGGAGCCGATCCCGTGGGTACGCGTGCACGACCTGCCGGACTACGTGCGATTCGCTCACAAGCCGCACATCCGGGCAGGAGTCGACTGCGCGGACTGTCACGGCAACGTCGAGGAGATGCACGCAGCGGTTCAGGTCGAATCGCTCAGCATGGGCTGGTGTCTGAGCTGTCACAAGGAGCGCGACGTCACCCGGGACTGTCTGGCGTGCCATTACTGAGGCACGGCCGAAGGCCGTGCAGCATCGCAGCCCTGAAGGGCTGCGCTACGTTCACCGCCGGGTCTCAAGACCGCGGCTACGGTGGGCATGGTCGAAGGCCGTGCAGCATCGCAGCGTGAGGGTCTGCGGGCACGACCTACGGCCGTGGGGGAAGGTGCAGTGAAGCAGGGCACGTCATCGCTGATCGAGGTGGTCGAGCGCCGCACGTTCCTCAAAGTGCTGGGGAGCGCCGGCCCGGCGATGGCGATCGCCGCCTGCTCGCCCGTGCCGCCCGAGAAGATCATCCCGTTCGTGATTCCGCCCGAAGACGTCATCCCTGGTGTCGCGACCTGGTATGCGAGCGTCTGTGGCGAGTGCCCCGCCGGCTGCGGCACCCTGGTGCGTACCCGGGAAGGCCGCGCGGTCAAAGTGGAAGGCAACCCGGAACACCCGGTCAACCGGGGCGGGCTGTGCATCCGGGGCCAGTCGTCGTTACAGGGGCTCTACAACCCGGATCGGATCGCCGGACCGCAACGCCGCCGTGTCACCGACGAGGCGGCCGGACGGAGCGTGCTCGAGCCGGTGGCGTGGGACGTAGCGCAGCAGGCGCTGGTCGACCGGCTCCAGACGCTCCGTGACGCCGGCCGTGGCGACCGGATCGTCCTCATCACACCGCCGCTGACCGGCACGATGGCAGCGCTGGTCTCTGCCTGGACCGAGGCGGTGGGCGGCGCGCGCTGGGTGCGCTACGAGCCGTTTGCCTACGAACCGACCCGTCGCGCCAACGCACGTGTGTTCGGACGCGCGGACCTCCCGCACTACGACTTCGGACGCGCCGACCTGCTGGTGTCGTTTGGCGCCGATTTCCTCGAAACGTTCGGCTCGCCGGTCGGCTACGCCCGCGACCACGCCGGCCAGCGCCGGGTCCGCAACGGGAAGAAGGCCCGGTTCGTCCAGATCGAGCCGCGGCTCTCCATGACCGGCGCGAGCGCCGACGTGTGGCACGCGGTGCCCCCGGAGACCGAGGGGCTCGTGGCCGCGGCGATGGTCCACACGATCGTCGCTGCGCAGCGGGCGCAGGGCGTACCCGACGCGGTCATCGCGCAGATCGCGGGGCTCGTCGAGGGCGCGTCGCCGGACCAGGTGGCCGGGACGACGGGGCTTGCCGCCGACACGATCCGCGAGCTGGCCCACGCGTTCTCCGACCCGGCGCTGGGTCCGGGCCGGACGCTCGCGGTCGGCGGGGGCGTCGGGGTCTCAGGGTCGAACGCCACCGCGGCACAGGTGGCGATTGCGCTGTTGAACTACGTTGCCGGCAACATCGGTGCGACGGTCGACTTCTCGTCCGCCTCCACCCTGAGCACGGCCGCCACCTATGCCGACATGCGTGACCTGGCCGCCGCGATGCGATCGGGCGACGTCGAGCTGGCGATCATCCACAACGTCAACCCGGTCTTTACGATGCCGGCCGCGGCCGACTTCGGTGGCGCGCTGGCCGAGGTGCCCTTCGTCGCCAGCCTGTCGAGCCTACCGGACGAGACGACCGCGCAGGCCGATCTGCTGCTGCCGACGCACACCGCGTTCGAGTCGTGGGGCGACAGCATCCCGCGTCACGGCGTGCGTGGCCTGATGCAACCGGTGATGCAGCCGGTGTTCGACACCCGGCACGCCGGCGATCTGCTGCTCGAGGTGGGCCGGGCGCTGGGTGACGAGGCGGCCGCCGGTCTGCCACGGCGCGGTTTCTACCGCTTCCTGCGAGACGAGTGGGAGCGGATGCAGCCGGCGCCGGAAGACGCCCCAGAGACGGGGGAGCTCGAGGCGCCCGATTTCGAGACCTACTGGGCGGATGCCCTGCGGCGCGGCGGGACGACCGTCCCGGTCGAGCCGGTCACCCTCGACATCATCCCCGAGCTGTTCGACACCGGCCTGGTGGGCGACCTGGCGCCTACCGCCTCGGGACGGCCCTATACCCTGGTCGCCTACCCGTCATTGCACTTCTTCGACGGCCGTGGCGCCAACCGGCCATGGCTCCAGGAGATCCCGGAACCGCTGCTCAAGACCACCTGGGGCACCGGTGTCGAGATGACCCCGGACACCGCGCACGCCCTCGGCGCCGAAGAAGGCCAGCTGGTGACGATCGAATCCGACCAGGGTCAGGTGGACGCGAGCGTCCTCATCAACCCGCATCTGGCTGACGGCGTGGTCGCGATCGCCATCGGGCAGGGGCACACCAACTTCGGGCGATACGCGACCAACCGCGGCGTGAACCCGATCGCCCTGCTCGACGCCGAGCCGGAAGCCGCCTCGGGCGGAGTGCAGTGGGTCGGCACCGGTGTCACCCTCACCCCACGCCAGCTGGCGCGTCCGATTCCGCGGCTGCAACGCACCTTCGACC
>JADFPE010000197.1 GCA_022562495.1 Acidobacteriota bacterium | reverse complement strand
CAGGCGCGTTTACGTTTGGCGACTTAGTGGCCCCGGTCATCATTACGGTAGCATTCGGCTGGCGATGCATCCCGCCTGGACGGCGTTGCTCCTCGGTCACACATCCCCCAATTTGCTCCCTCGTCGCGCCTGGCCAGCCGGGCGCCTCGCCACCCTCGGTGCGTTACCGTAATTACGACCGGGACCACTAAGTCTCGCCGGAGCGTCGGCTGTCCTGGAACCGGTCGAACAGCTCGCTGGCGCCGACGTGGAGCCCGGTGTGCGTACCGACCGTCTCGCCGATCTCCAGATATTCGTCGGTGTCCGGGGTGTACGTGGGCCACGCGGGCTGCCCCGCGGTGTTCGGGTTGCCGGTGGCGGCGAACTGCACCCAGTAGCCCATCATCGTGTCCGAGATTCGATGGTCGACGTCGGTGTAGTCGCCGTTGCTCAGATTGCCGAACACATAGCCGAGCTCGGACGCATGGTGCGAGCCCATCCGCTCGCCACCGGCCGTCGGCGGGACATGCGTGAAGTGATAGAGCCAGGCCGGCGAGCTCTTCTGCGCGTGGGTGCGCGCGTGCAGCCGCACCGGTCCGGCGAAATACATGTCGTGAATCAGATGATCGACCGCGGCCGGAACCGCGTCGTCATCGGTGGCGGCGTAGAGCGCCAGCCCCGCGTCCGCCTGCTCCGGATAGACCGACCGGACGTGCGCTTCGAACGCGGCGACGTCGGTGATCCGCAGCCCGCGGGAGAACATCGAGCCCTCGTTGCCGTTCATGCCGACGATCAACGGCACATCATGTTGCTGCCCGGACTCGTAGAGGTGCACCGGGTCGTCGGGGATCACCCAGCCATCGACGTTCGGCGCCCACGCGGTGCCCTGGCGTGTGAACGGACTGCTGTCGACGCTTTGATACGCGGCGAACAGGTCCTCGGCGCTGGCGGCGCGGAGCTCGTCGAGTGACGCGGCGGGGTCACTGACCTCGAGCGCCTCGGCGACCTGCACGCCGTGCGCCTCGGCCGAGTCGGCGCCACTCAGCGGGCGGTCCCACCCGTAGATCCAGTCGCTCTCGGCGATGGCGCCATGGTAGAGCCCCTCGGCCTGTGGCACGACCATCAGCGACATGACCGCGCCGGCGCCGGCGGACTCGCCGAAGATCGTCACCCGGTTCGGGTCGCCGCCGAACGCCGCGATGTTGTCGCGGACCCATTCGAGTGACGCAACCATGTCGAGCAGCCCGTAGTTACCGGAGGCGCCGTGCGGCGACTCGGCCGAGAGCGCCGGGTGCGCGTAGAACCCGAAGACGTTCAGCCGGTAGTTGATCGAGACGAGCACCACGCCGCGCGCCGCCAGGTTGGTGCCCTCGTAGATGCCGTTCGACCCGGCGCCTCCCGTGTAGCCGCCGCCATGAATCCAGAGCATGACCGGCAGCGGCTCCGCGGCGTCGAGTGGCGCATAGACGTTGAGGAACAAGCAGTCCTCGCTCAGGTCTGTGGCGTTGCGCCCACGCTGGACGCACCGATGACCGAACGCCGAGGCGTCACGCACGCCGTCCCAGGCGGCCAGCGGCGTCGGAGGCTTCCAGCGGAGATCGCCGACCGGGGGCGCGGCAAATGGGATGCCCTTGAACGCGATGATGTCCGGGTTGGTCTGGGACAGCGCCCCCTGCACGAGCCCGCCGGTCACTCCGACCGGGGTGTCGGGTGACAGCACCACCGGGGCTGCCATCTCGACCGCCGGCGCGACGCCGCTGCCCCCGCCGCCGCATGCGGCAGTGATACATGTGAAGAGGGCCAGTGTCGCCCTTCGCCGGTCGAACAGATTTTGCGTCACGCTCACGCTCCCGGGTTGCGCGGTGGTCAGCCGATGTACCGCCGAGCCTCGATTGAATCGCGTTATTGTAGCCCGTCAGGACCAGAGGCCCCGACTTTCTTGGCCTGCCGCGCATTCTCGCGACACGCCGCCACGATGTCCAGATCGTCGCGATCGCCTGTTCCCTCGTGCTTGAGAAGTGTCGTGCTCGACGTCAGCCGAGCCGTGTCCTGACCGCCGAGACGAACCCGAGTAGCTTGTCGAGGTGCTGCTCGACCACGTCACGCACGATGGCGAGGTCCACGGTGTCGTCGCCGTGCACCAGGCTGTTGCGACAACCGGCCATGTTGCGGGGCGCCACGGCGAGCGGCCGCCGGTCCGCGATCGACTCGACCTTCACAGCCCAGAGTATAGGGTGGCATAACCGTCCGGACGCTATAATCGGACGCTTCATACATCAGTGCCACAGCATCGTCATGGCTTTCGGTCCAGGGACCAGAATCGGTGTCTACGAGATCCTCGGCCCCCTCGGTGCCGGAGGGATGGGTGTTGTCTACGAGGCGCGCGACACCCGGCTCGACCGGACCGTCGCCCTGAAGTTCCTGCCGCCGGAACTGACCCGAGACGCCAAGGCAAAGGAGCGATTCCTACGGGAGGCGAAGCTGGCCTCCTCGCTCGACCACCCGAACGTCTGCACCATCTACGAGGTGGGGGAGGTCCCTGAAGGCGATGTCGCCGATGCCCAGGTCTTCATCGCGATGGCCCACTACGTCGGCGAGACGCTCAAACAGCGGATCGACCGGGGGTGGCTCGCGGTTCCGGACGCGCTCGACATCGCCATCCAGACCGCGCAGGGGCTGGGGAAGGCCCACGACGCCGGCATCGTCCATCGGGACATCAAGCCGGCCAACCTGATCGTCACCACCGATGGCCTGGTCAAGATTCTCGACTTCGGCGTTGCCAAGCTGGTCAACGAGGTGGGACTGACGCAGACCGGGACGACGCTTGGGACGGTGGCCTACATGTCGCCCGAGCAGGCCGCCGGCGCCGACGTCGACCGGCGGAGCGATCTGTGGGCGCTGGGCGTCGTGCTCTACGAGATGCTGGCCGGGCGGACGCCGTTTGCCGGGGAGGGACCGCAGGCGGTCATCCACAACCTGCTGAACCGGGAGCCGGCACCGCTTCGAGAAGTGCGGCCTGAGGTGCCGGCGTCGGTCGACACGCTCGTGCAGCGCGCCCTGTCGAAGGAGCCGGAGCAGCGGTACCAGCAAGCGAGCGCTCTCGTTGGCGAGCTGCAGACCATTCGTGACGACCTCGCGACGGCGGCGACCCGGGGGGCCGAGGCAGCGAGTCGCGCGACGCCATCGATCGCCGTCCTCCCGTTCTCGAATATGAGCCCTGACCCCGATCAGGAGTATTTCTGCGACGGCCTGGCCGAGGAGTTGATCGACGCACTGGCGAGGCTACAGGGGCTCAAGGTCGTCGCGCGCACCTCCGCCTTCAAGTTCAAGGGGCAGGCCGACGACATCCGCCGCATCGGCGAGCAGCTCAACGTCGAGACGGTGCTCGAGGGCAGCGTCCGCAAGGCGGGCAACCGGCTCCGGATCAACGCCCAGCTCATCAACGTCAGCGACGGCTACCACCTGTGGTCGGAGCGCTACGACCGGACGATGGACGATGTGTTCGCCGTGCAGGAGGAGATCGCGCAAGCGATCGTCGCGAAGCTGAAGGTCGAGCTGGTCGGTGAAACCGGTGCGCCGCTCGTGAAGGTGCCCACCGCGAACCTCGAGGCCTACAACCTGTTTCTCCGGGGCCGTCATCACGCGCAACGACTGACCAGACAGGGTTTCGGGCGCGCCCTCGAGTGCTTCGACCGGGCACTCGCGCTCGAGCCGGACTATGTGCTCGCGCATGCGGGAGTGGACGCTCCACATCGACACGCCAGCCAGCGCGGTGACCGGCAGGAAGGCGCAGAGGAAGAACAGGCCGAGCATGCGACGCCCGTAACGGCTCTTGAGATACTCGCCCCCGGTGTAGGCCACCTTCGATTCTCCCGTTGGACCCTGAACTAGTACTCGGACCCCAGCCCCGCGAAGTCACTTCTCAGCGGCGCGCGGACCATACTGGAGACCTCAGATCAACGAATTACGCACTATGGAACAGTTTTGAATAGCTCGTGATCTTCTCACTTATCATTGAACACTACTGCTCATCATAGCCCAAGTCGAAAACTCCCGTGCTCCCGCAACAGCGCCAGCACCGCTTCGTGCCCCTTCTTGTCGGCCCACGCCCGCGGCGTCGCCCATGGCTCGGCGTTCGCCTCCATCGGGTCGGCGCCCCGCCCCAGCAGCAACCTCACAAGCTCCACACGGCCCCACCGGCACGCCCAGCCGAGCGGTGTGCTCTGGAGCAGGTCGTCGCGCACGTCCATTCTCGCTCCCGCATCCAGGAGCATCGTCGCGAACCCGACCCGCTCCTGTGCCGTCACATGCTCGCGAGAAGCGGCCAGGTCGTGCAAGATCGTCAGCCCGAAGGCGGAACGACCTACCACGTTGGCGTCGCAGCGTTCCAGCACCAAACGGAAACATATAACGTAGGTGCCGCGGTCGAGGTCCGGGTTCGCCCAGAACGAGGGCATATGGTTCCAGAAGCGCAGAGGTTGCTCCAGGATCCGATACCAGCGTGGATCCTCACGCGGCCAGTCCACGCGCTCGAGAGCCATCTGCACGATCTCGGGATCGCCGCCGCACGCCGCGCCCCACAAGAGCTCCTCTACCAACGCCTGTCCGGCTGGCATTGCCTCGGGCAGCAGACCGGCGTCCGCGTCGGCGAGCATCTGTCGGGCCAGCTCCGTCTGGCGGTAGTGTCCCAGCGTCGCCGCGTCGGCCCTACCGCCGTGCTGCAGCAGAAGCGTCACCATCGCCGCGTCGCGCTGGCCGTAGGCCTGAAAGACCGCTGAGCCTCCCGCGTACACCTGCGCGTTGGGGTCGGCCCCGCGACGCAAGAGCAACTCGGCCATCGCGTGATTGCCGTCTACCGCGCAGTGCCACAGCGGTCCTGCCCAGGAGTACTCGATCTGTTCCAACCCGTCTACGCGAAGCGGTTCGTCCGGATCGAACCCGAGGTCAAGCAGCAACGCCACCATCTCGGGCCGGTCATGTCTCACCGCCAGCGTCAGCAGACCCTTCGGTGAATCAAAAACGTCCACCAGCGCCGGGCTGGCCAACACTCCCTCGGCGTGCCGCGCCCGCAGCCAGTCGGCCTCACCCAAGGCGACCGCCGAAGCGGCACTCAGCTGTGCGCCACGCCGCCGCAGCATCGCCGCCACCTTCGCGAACCTCTGCTTGCCGCCGGGCCCGAGCCGTCTTGCTGTCGCCGCCAGATCCAGGGCGGTTTGGCCGCGCTTTCCCCGCTGCGTGACGTCCGTGCCGCCCTCCAGCAGCCGTTGCACCATCCGCTCGTTCAGAGTCGCCGCGGCCACATGCAACGGCGTCCATCCGTCACGGTGCCGAGCGTCGATCAGCGCCGTGTCCTTCTCGAGGATGGTGATGGCCCGTGCATCATCGCCGCGCCGGATCGCTTCGACCAGGTCATCGGCAGACTGTGTCGCCGTAGCATCGGGCCCGGCTCCCTCCTGGAAGCTCTCGCGGCGGCACTCCTCCTCTTCCAGAATAATGGCGACCAGCTCGTCGTAGCCGCGCTCGGTGGCGATCGTGAGCGCGCTGGTGGCTTCGCGGTGGGGGTAGATACCCTTGCGGGCGTCCGCTCCGTACTGCATCAGCAAGCGCACCATCTCCGGCGACCGGCCGAGGACGGCGTAATGCAGCGCACGATGCTCGTCGTCGTTGGCTAGCTCCATGTGCACCAACTCGGGCCGCGCCTCGAGAAGGGCGCGCACCTGCACCGCGTCGTCGGCACGGACCATCTCTGCCAGCCGCGTAACGGTCACGCCGTCCACGAATGCCTTGAGCTTGCGCCAGCTGTCGAAGCCGTAGGACCGCGCCAGCACGAGCTGGGCATCGTGGAGAGCGAAATGCGCCGGATCCGGATCGCGGTAGTGTGCCGTTACCTCGGCGAGCGCGTCGGCATCGCCAGCGACAAACGCTGCGCGCAGCTCCTTTGCCTGGCGCCTGAGTTGAACAAGGTGCGGCCGCTCGCGAAGCGTACGGGTAGGTGGCGTGGGCACGATGAGCTCCCTTCCTGGCCGGCGCGAGGCGCGTCAGCCGTGTGCCCGGTGGTCCGCGCGCTCGGGCGGAATAGAGTTCATCGAAGCGATGTGACCAGCAACCACTTCAGGTGGACGCAGTCCTTCCCGCAGACCCGGCGGCACCCTGATGCGCCGCTCGCAGTCTATCCGCGCCCGCCCACGGCGACAACCGGCCCGTGGTGGTGGTCATGGCACCGCGGCGATTCCCCTGTGCAACATGCTTGAGTACAAAGGCTACACGGGGCACGCGGTATTCGATGCCGAAGCCAGCCTGTTCCACGGAGAGGTTCTCGACACCCGCACCGGTACCGGTTCCGGTGCTGACAAGGGGTTGTTGAGGCCGGCGGAGAACACTAGATTTCGATATCATAGTGCATTATAGTGACACTATGACGCTGTCGAGCAAGCATCGTAAGATCCTGGCAGCGATCTTCGCCGACCCCGTTCGATCCAACGTTGCGTGGGCTGATATCGAACGCTTTTTGCTCGCGCTCGGGGCGGAGCTCAGTGAAGGTCGCGGGTCTCGAGTCCGGATCTACCTCAACGGCGTCAGGGCCGTGTTCCATCGGCCGCACCCCAAGAAGGAGACCGACAAAGGTGCACTTCGGTCGATGCGGCGCTTTCTGACCGAGACTCAGAACGCTCCAGAGGAGTAACACCCATGCTTGAATACAAGAGCTACACGGGGCACGCGGAATTCGATGCCGAAGCCGGCCTG
Source organism: Acidobacteriota bacterium (assembly GCA_022562495.1). GTDB lineage: Bacteria > Acidobacteriota > Vicinamibacteria > Vicinamibacterales > UBA8438 > NP936. The sequence continues at coordinate 2,555 of JADFPE010000197.1, read as the reverse complement.
TTCCACGGAGAGGTTCTCGACACCCACGATGTCATCACGTTTCAGGGAACGAGCGTGGCCGAGCTAGAGAAAGCCTTCCGTGACTCCATTGACGACTACCTGGACTTCTGTGCCGACCGCGGCGAGGAACCAGACAAGGCGTTCTCGGGCCGATTGATGCTCCGCCTGCGGCCGGAGTTGCATCGGCGGGTTCATTTGGCCGCCCGGCGCGAGGGCAAGAGCCTTAACCAGTGGATCGCTGACAAGCTGGGCAGGAGCACGGTAGTGTCTTCGTGATCATCTTGCATACCTGCTGTCTGGCTAGTGGTGCTGCAGCTGTGAAAGCGGTGACGGTCAGTCGTTTCGGTCAAGCTGGTCAGCCGTTTTGGTGCTCGCCAGCGGCGCGTCGTCAAGCCACCCGGCTTGTCTCAAGAAGTGAAGCAGCCGCGGATCGTCGGCGGAGAGCGGCGGCAGCCCACGCTACCTCGAGGCGGCTGAGGTCGAGTTTCTCAGCAAGCTGAGCGTCTCTCGTGACGCACCGATACGCTCGTTCATCTTCACAGACCCGAGCCGCTACACGGCGGGGTTCTTCCAGTGGCTTCAGGCTCGCGACCCGAATCCTCCCCAGGCCCAGTACCCTTCATAGATTCGGCTGCTAGCAGCCCGTGGTGGAACCTTGGCCTGCTAGCGGCGTGCTGCGTAACCTTCCCCAGATCCAGGAGTCGTCATGAGCCGTCATCGTCCGATGTCCCTGTTCCTATCCACAGCCCTGGCCGGCTTGGTGTTGTCGCTGGCCGGAAACGGCGCGGCGGCACCCCGCGAGCCTGCCGGCGCCCCGGCCGCTTCCGCGCACGTGGGTCCCGCGGCGGGGTTGCACGCGCCGGCAATCTCACCGCCTTGGGCGGGACCCCTCGTCCCGGTGACGCCTCTCACCCCGGCCTCGATCCGCGCCGAGGTGCAGCAGATCCTCGAGGGTGTCTCCCCCGAGGTCATGCGCGACAACCTGACCCGGCTGGTCGGTTTCGAGACCCGGCACACGCTGTCGGCAACCGACGACCCGGTCCGCGGCATCGGCGCCGCACGCCAGCACATCCTCGAGACGCTGCGTGGCTACGGTGGGCGGTTGCAGGTGGACTTCGACACCTACCAGGTCAAGGCCAGCGGACGTCGTCTCAGCCGCGACTTCGAACTGCGCAACGTCATCGCCACCCTGCCGGGGAGCAACCCGCCGGCGCGCCAGCGCATCCTGCTGGTGAGCGGGCACTATGACACCCTGGCGTTCAGCCGCCGTCCGGAAGGCGGGTTCAACTTCGATCCGAACACCTACGCGCCGGGTGCCGACGACGACGGTTCCGGGACGGCTGTGGTCATGGAGCTTGCGCGTCTGATGGCCGACTACCCGACGGAGGCAACGGTGATGTTCGTCACCGTCGCCGGCGAGGAACTGGGGCTGATCGGCTCCTCGTTGCTGGCCCAACGGCTAGCCCGCGAGGGTGCGAACGTCGAGGCGATGATCACCAACGATATCGTAGGCTCCCCGGAGGGTGGCGACGGCCAGATCGACGGTACGCGCGTGCGGGTTTTCTCCGCCGGGCCGGCCGACAGCGGTTCCCGTGCCTGGGCACGCTACATCCGCCGCGTTGCCGGCGCCTACCTACCGTCGATCCACATCGACACCATCTTCCGCTACGACCGCTTCGGGCGCGGCGGCGACCATACTCCCTTCGTGCAAGAAGGCTACCGCGGCGTGCGCATCACCGAGAGCCACGAGTTCTACGCCCGCCAGCACACCACCGAGGATGAGCTCGAGTACGTCGATTTCGACTACATGGCGAACGTCGCCCGGGTGAACGCCGCGGCGCTGGCCACACTAGCAAACGCCCCGGCACCGCCGCGCGTCAACGACGAGGAGCGCGGTCGCCCCATGCTCAGTCGCGGCGACAGCCGCTACGATGCCCGGCTACGCTGGCTGCCGAACGAGGAGGAGGACCTGGCGGGCTATGTGGTCTGGATGCGCCGGACGACCTCGCCGTTCTGGGAGCGTTCCTGGAGGGCCGGCAATGTCACCGAGTTCATCCTGACGGATGTCTCCATCGACGACTGGACCTTCGGTATACAGGCGGTCGATACTGACGGCAACGAGAGCCTAATCTCGGCCTATGTCTACCCGCTGCGGGAGCGCCGGGTGATAGAGACAGTGTCGAGGTAGCGACACTGGAGCCAGCGCGAGCTCGTACCCTCCTGCCGTCGACCTCTAGCAGGCCGTGGTGGAAGTGTGATGGGTCTGGTACCGCCGCCAAGGGCGCAGATGCAAGGCGCCACGACGTCGGCGATGCCAACGCGCATCGTCAGAGGGGCAACGCCGCAGAGGCGCCCTTGGCGGCGTAACCCTTCGGGCAAGCGGGATTTACGAGCGACAGCACCGCCCAGGGTGCCGTCAATGTCGACTCGGAGATCCCTTCTGGCGGCGAACTGCGCGGATAGAGTAGAAAGCCGTTCCTCGCCCCCCTAGCCCAACGCAGGAGTTCCGATGCAGGCACCGACCCGAGCGCGATCGATCACGCTCGTGATGATGC
>JADFPE010000196.1 GCA_022562495.1 Acidobacteriota bacterium | reverse complement strand
CTTGATCTGGGCGACCTGCTGGATATCAACGTCTCGATCGCCGCGGCCGGTGGCATCCGATCGCTCGAGGAAGCTCCGGGGGTGATCTCGGTCATCACTCGGGAGGACATTCGGCGCCTCGGTCTTCGCACGCTCGAACAGATCCTGGAGCTGCTGCCGGGTATCGAGGTGCTGACCGATGGGGTGGGACGCGGCAGGATCTTCGTGCGCGGGATCGGTAGCGGCAACAGCTCGCAGAACGTGCTGGTGCTGTTCGATGGCCACCGGCTCAATGACGAGGCCACCGGCGGCGCCTCGCAGATCAACCTCGACATCGTGGTGGACAACATCGAACGGGTCGAGATCATCCGAGGTCCCGGCTCGGCGCTGTTTGGTGCCAACGCCTTCCTGGGCGTCATCAACATCGTCTCGCAGACCGCTGCGACGTTCGAAGGGTTCGAGGTCAGTACGCTCGGCGGCTCCTTCGGAAGCAGTCAGTTCAACGGTCTTTGGGGTCACCGCTTCGGCGATCTGGAGGCCTCGGCGTTCCTCCAGGTGAACGACCGGAGCGGCCCCAGCCTGCTGGTGCTGCAGGACGGCCAGACTTTGTTCGACGCGCTGGTCGAGCCCTTCGGCATCGACCCCGTGACCCTCGCTCCGGGCCTGACCGCGGGGGCAAGGCGATCGATCGACGCCAACCTGCGGCTGTCCTTTCGCGGCCTGACGCTCAACGGCCGGTACAAAGACGAAGACTCCGATGGCTATATCGGGACCCTCGACACCTTGCGTCCGGGCTCACGGTTGCGCAACCGGCAGGTGACGCTCGATCTGACCTACGAGCGGAGCTTCGGGCCGCGCGTCGACGTGAGAGCCAGGGCCCTGCTGACCGAGAACCGCAACCACGAGCAGCTCGACATACTGGCGCCGGGGTTCGCGTTCCAGCTGAATATCGGTGGGTTCACGATCGTCTTTCCGGTCGAGCCCGGCGTGCTGGTCGAAAATATCACCAAGTCGCGGCGGATCGGCGGCGAGCTGTTGGCGGACATTCAGCTCGCGCCCAACAATCAGCTTGTGCTAGGGGGAGCGTACGAGACCGAGAAGCCCTATTTCGTGGAGACGCTGAGCACCCTCCGGCGCGTCGAAGGCCTGATGATCGGAGATCTCGAGATCATCGTCCTGCCGAACGAGGGACTCGAGCTGATCGACGATTCGATCCCGGAGCGACGGCGCAACATCGGCAGTTTCTTCCTACAGGACACCTGGAACATCGGACCGCGGGTGACCCTTACCGCCGGGCTGCGCTTCGACGACTACAGCGACTTCGGCAGCACGTTGAACCCGCGCCTGGCGCTGGTCTGGCGCCTACCGAGCGGACTCAACCTGAAGCTACTGTACGGTCGTGCGTTCCGCGCGCCGACGATCCAGGAGCTCTTCTTCTTTACTCCCGGGATAACCGGCAACCCCGACCTGAAGCCCTCGGTGATCAACACGATCGAGGCCGCCGTCGTCTACCGCAAGGGGCAGTTTCGCCTGAGCGCAGACCTGTTCGCCAATTTCATCCGCGACTTCATCGTCCAGACCGAGCCTCTACCGACCCCCGACCGGGTGCTCGAGCAGTCGTTCGTGAATCTGGACGACATCGACTCCACGGGTGTGGAGATCGAACTCCGCCGCGACTTCGGCTTCGAGCATTCGGTCTTCCTCAACTACACCTACCAGAACGCTCGCGACCGGGCGACCGGCGACCCCGTACCGCTGGCACCCAAGCACCTGCTCAATCTCGGGTTCACGGCCGGCATCGGGCCGTACTTGAGCCTCACGTCGACGTTGCAGGTACGCGGGCAGCGGCCGCGTGCGGTCGACGACCCGCGCGACCCGATGAACGCGTACGGCGTGGTCAACCTGAACCTACGAGTCTTGAACCTGTTGCGCGGCGTCGAGCTCGCGGCCACGGTCAACAACCTATTCGACGCACGCTATTCCGATCCGGCCCTACGGCCGCTGCTGCCTGAGGATTACCCGCAAGCGGGACGCAGCGGCTTCATCAAGCTGTACTACCTGTTCTGACGATGACGAACCGAAGCCACGACAACATCACGCTGCGCAAGAGGCTAGCTGGCCTGCTGCTGTGCGTGGCTTGCGGCCTCTCATTGTCGCTTACCGTCGAGGCGGCCCTGCGGGACAATTCATCGCGACCTGGCGTCGTGCAGACGGGTCAGGAGATGCCGGTCCCGGTGAACCTGCAGGTTACCTTGTTGCTGAAGGTGCTCACCTACGACCGCAACCTGTCGCGCGTTGGCGACACCTTGACGATCGGCGTCCTGGTCGATCCGGACGACCCGGTCTCGGTAGCGGCGGCCGAGCAGGTCACCGCGATACTGGCCGCAGCCTCCGGCAAGCGGGTCAAGAGCCTCTCGATCCGTGTCGTCCGCATCGAGCTGCGGGCCAATGCCCCGGTGGACGAGCGCATCGCCGAATCGGGTGCCAACGTCCTGTACCTGACACCCGGGCTCCAGACCCGGTTGGAAGCCGTGGTCCAGATCTCCCAGGCGCAGGGCCTCGTCAGCCTGACCGGCGTCCCGGACTTCGTAACCCAGGGTGTCGCGGTGGGCATCGGAGCGCGTCAGGACAAGCCCGAGATCCTCATCAACTTGGCTTCCGCGCGTCTCGAGGGCAGTCGGTTCGACGCCAGCCTCTTGCGCCTGAGCCGCGTTCGCGTACTACGGTAGGGGCGCCAAGCCACCCACAGAGCCGGAGATCAGACATCATGCGCTGGTTCATCGACGCCCCCATCACGCGCAAGCTGACCATCGCGATGATGCTCACGAGCATCGTCGCGCTGCTTCTCGCGGGAGCGGCGTGGGCGGCGTATGACCTCGTTACCTTCCGCCAGGCGCTGGTGGCGGACCTCGGCGTGCTGGCCGAGATCATGAGCTTCAACAGTGCCGCGGCGGTGGAGTTCGAGGACGATGTCTCGGCCTCCGAAGTGCTGGCCGCGCTGCGGGCGCAGCCCCACATCTTCGCCGCCTACATCTTCAACCCCGACGGCAGCGTGTTCGCCGCCTACCTGCGCGACGACACCGCCGGGGTCGTGCCGCCGGAGCCTCGACCCTCCGGCCACTTCTTCGAGGGCGGCTATGTGGTGCTTTTCCAGCCCATGGAGTCGGGTGGCGAGCCCATCGCGACGATCTGCATCCAATCCGACCTGAGAGCGATCAATGACAGGCTCCGCAACTACGGCGGCATCCTGGTGGCCGTGCTGTTGGGATCGTCGCTGATCGCCTTCCTCATCTCCAAGCGACTGCAACGAGTGATCTCGGGGCCGATTCTCGACCTGGTCGCAATCACGTCGCGGGTGTCGGAACAGAACGACTATTCAGACCGAGCCACCAAGCAGGGCGACGACGAGGTCGGCTTGGTCAGCGGCAGCCGAGGCGCGCTCGAGATCCTCCTGCACCAGATCCTGTCCAAAGCTGATCGTAGCCGCTTTCAGGAAACCGCCGCAGTGACACAGCGGCGGCTCTCGGGTGTCGCGGAAGTACTCGTAGTGCGGATTGGGATCGCTGCGCTCCAGACAGCTCTGGCACTCGATGAGCGAATTCGTGCCGTGTATCTCGACGAGCCGTGCGGGGTCGGTGCCGGCACGGCTGTGCAGCCCATCGATGTTCTGCGTGATGACCATCGCAAGCTTGCCCGCCCTCTCGAGATCCGCGATCGCGATGTGCACGGCGTTCGGCTCCGCATCCCGGAACGAGGGCCAGGCCTGGCACTTCTGGTCCCAGTACTCGATGCGCGCGGCCGCCGAGCTCATGAAGTCCTGGAAGTAGACCGGCTGCCGTTCCCTCCAGACACCCTTCGGGCCGCGGAAGTCCCGGATGCCGCTGCCGGTCGAGACCCCTGCTCCGGTGAAGACCAGGACGCGGTCGGCGTCGCGCAACAGCTGAACGAGATCCATCGCATCCGATCTTACCGTCCCGGATGCACACCCCCAATCCCCTGGGCGGCATCCATTGCACCGGCCGGTTCCGCCGAGGCTGTTCGCCCTCAACGTGATAGGGCTAAGTGGCTACCGCCCCGCCTCCCGCCTGGCCGCCGCCGACGCGCCCCCCATGAAGATGCGCGCGCCTTGCTCCATCCGGTGCTTCAGGTCGGCGGTGCCGTTCAAGGCCACGGGAAGACCAAACTCCTTCCCCGCCGCGAGAATGGCATCGACTGCCTTCGCAACCGCTGCCTGGTCGTTCTGGTAGGAAGCGCCCAGGTCCCCGGTCCCGGCCCACAGCACGGCACCGATGTGGCGTGCGCTGAGCGCTCGGGCGATCTCGCGCACATTGGCCACCCCGAGCCTGTTCTCGATGATGAACCAGGGCACCAGATTCCCGTTGGGGTCCAACCGCCAGATGTCTGACTGCTCCATATAATCCGGGACAGACAGGCCCCAGTAGCGCGCGGCGACCGATGCCCCCGAGCCACGAATGCCCTCGGGTTCGAAGTCACGAGCCCCAGGGTCCTGCGGGTACCGCATGGCGCGCACGGCGGTCAACGCCTGCTCGGCGGTTTCTATGTGGGGAAAGACGACGCCATGAACTCCAGCGTCGAGAACGTTCTTGACCATCCACGTATTGGAGTCGAGCTCGCGGCCATACGCCGGGATCCTTGCGATAACCGTCTTGGCTGCCTTGACCTCGCCGGCGTCCGCGATCGGGCCTGGATCCAGCAAGAACTGCATGTACGTCTGGAGCTTGGCGACATCGAACGGACTGTGCTCCAGATCGTACATGACGAGATCGATGTTGCTGTCCCGAGAATGGGTCATCGCGTCCAGCGGGGCATTGCCGACGCCAGCGAAGTTGACCAAGCCCCCAAAGACGGCCTTGTCCTCATCGAGCAGACTGACCAGTTGGGTCACACGTTCGTTGCGTGCGTTTGGCTGGCCGTACGTGACCAGCGTCGGCGCCGCGCCCGCGGCGAGCAGCACGGGCATCGCGATGCCCAGCACAGATCGTGCAGCAAGACTTCGGTGGCGCATCACAGACTCCTCTTGGGGCGGCTATCTTCGCCTAGTCGAACCGAGATGTCCGTCTCGGCCGCTCGAATCAGCCCGCTTATACACCGACCCGGCAGGCTCGTGTGCCCGAGGTGGGTACCCAGGCCCCAGACGCGCGTCTCCACTGTCGCCTCACGGCCGCTGCAGCTCTTCGACGTCGAGCGCGTTCACCTCGTCGATGATCTTGGCAAATGCGCGGGTGACCGCCTCGATCCCCTCGGCCGGCACGGTCGCGGCGGTCTCGTGGTCGGAGTGGAAATACTCCGGCGCGTCGATCAGCCAGATCGATGGCACGATGTCTTCCAGCCCTCTGATCTCGCCCACCGGCCCCCCCGCGTCGAGCAGGGTCGAGACCCCGAACGTCTCGTACGCATCGGTCGCGATGTGTCTGAGCGCGGGGCTGCCGCTCACGCCCCACATCAACGCGGCCGGACGGTTGGACCACTCGAAGCGGTTCCCCAACATGTAGAGATCGACGGCGCCGGTGTGCTCCGCGTTGATGAGCAGCACTGTCTTGTCGAGCACCGTGCCCGCGTTGTCCTCAATCCACTCGACCCCGACCCGCGCGCTGTTGTGGTGACCTGGCGTGCCGATGAACTGGAGCGTCCGGCGGCGACGCTCCCTCGGCAACGAGGCGAAATACTCGGCGAGGACGACCGTCGTCGCGACGCCTGCCGCGTTGTCGTTCGCCCCTTCGAACCAGCCGTCGCGATGGGCGACGATGACGATCTTCTCGTCGGTCATGCCGGGCAGCGTCGCCCAGACGTTCGCCGTCTGGAGTCCCTCGACCATCTCGACGTCGAGGTCGACGTGCACGCGCGGTGCCGGCCCGTCCGACTCGACCATCGCTCGGAGCGCGTCGCCGTCTTGCTGCCCGAGAGAAAAGGTCGGCGCCTCGGTGCGTGTTGGATAGAACTGCGTCCGCAGGTTCCCGGGCAGCGCCACGCTGACCAGAATAGCGGCGGCACCCAAGGCGTCGGCGCGTCGTACCGCGCCGTTCACGGTGGCGGAGTGCCGGAGGGTGCTACGCATCGGCATGCTCGTGATGAGCGCCGCCTTCCCGGCCACGTCGCGGCCGGCGAAGTCCGCCTCGGTGCCCAGCCCGACATAGACCAGCTCGAGGTCGAGGCCGCCGGCCGGCGTCCCGGGGGTCGTGTACGCCGGCTGCGCGGTCCGGAGCACGATCGCCCGAGCGCCGGCCGCCGCCGTCACCGACCACGACCGCGGCATCCACTGCGGTGCCAGGTCGAACCTCTGCGTCCGGACCTCGGGAACGCCGGCGGCGCGGAGCTTGTCCGCCATCCAGGCCGCGTTCTCGGCATCGGCCGCGGTGCCGATGATCCGACCCCAGAACTGGTGGCCGGCGTCCCGGTAGCGGCGGGAGACCGCGGTCAGCTCCTCGACATAGACCTTCAGGTGGTCGCCGTCGATGGCGCCGTAGGGCGTGCCGATGTCGGATCGCTCCGCCTCACGCACCGTCGCCGTGGCGTCGTGCTCGAGGATGTAGCCCGCCGCGAGGTTGGCCGCCACGACCGCCTTGACCGCATCGACGTACACCTCGGGGCTGGGATAGAGCCGCGCGAGCGTGGCGGCGTCGAACGGCTCGTGTGTACCGTAGAGCCGGCAAAAGCGCTGATTGCCGGTGTTGGTCCCGGTGTTCGTCGCGGTGGGGACCGCGTGCGCGGCCAGCCGGATACCACCCAGCGCATTGCCGCGTGCGTCGCGCGCGAAGACCGCGGGTGGCCCGACCGAGGCGGTGTCGATAGGCGGCGCGGTCGGCGGCGGCGTCGCGTCCTCGACCCAGCGGACGAGGTGGTCGAACGCCGCGTGCAGGACATGCCGAAACGGGACGCGGCTGTACGCGGGGCGCTCGCAGTCGGGAATGCCGGTCTCGGCCGTCGCCAGCTCGCGGCCCGCCTCGAGCGCCGCGACCCGCGATGATTCGATCCGGAAGAAGATATCGACGTGCGAGGAACCGGCGACCTCCCAGGTCCGAAAGGTGTCGGTGTCAGGCTGGCGGATGTCAGCCCGGCTGACCATGTCGCCTTCGGCCATCAGCTTCCAGATCTTGACGTCCTGGTCCTGGCGGATCCGGCGCCCACCCCCGTGGACGACCACGGCGTCGAACACCGGGTCGCGCGGGTGGACGCTGTTGAGATAGACCGCGAGACGGCTGGCCGACTGCGAGTGGCCGGTGGCGAAGAGGCGCGCTGCGTCCAGCCCACCCAGCACGTCGACATCCCCTGGGTCACGCACGGCTCGTCCGACCGCCGAGAAGATGTCGTACGACAACGCGTCGTCCTCGATCATCCCGTCATGCGTCACGTCGAGCGATCCGTAGCGCGCCGGGCTCCACTGTCGCAGATGGTCGACGCCGACGCGCTGCGCCGAGACGCCAATCCAGACGAAGCCGTTACGCACGAAATATGCGCCCGCCTGGAACCAGTCGATGTCGAGGTCGCGGCCGGCCGTCACATTGTTCCACTCGACCACGACCGTGCCGTTGAAGCGATCGGGGGAGGCCGGACGCCGCACCACGAGGCGGGTCTTGTAGGGATGGCCGCCGTCGACGATGCGGCCCGTGGCCAGCTCCGGCGTCGTGTACCGGTTGGCGGTACCCTCAATGAAGAACTCCTCCTCGACATAGCCGTACCCGGCCAGGTCGATCGCCGACGTCGAGAAGATAAAATCGCGGGAGGGATCGCCTGGTGGCACGGTGACCGCGATCGGCCCGGTGATGGTCGCGGGCTGCACCTGTGCCGCCGCGCCAGCCGCGACGGTGAGACAGACGAGCACGAGCGAGAGCGTGAGTCGGCGCATCGGGGTTCCTCCAGAGGAGTCGGACGCTCTCATGGGCGAGGACCTTGGCCTCCCGCTCGACGCAGGCCAGCCGGTCAGGGTCAGTGGAGGCGGCCGAGTGCTGGGTTACCCGGCAGGGTGACCGACAGGGCGCCGCACGACCGATCCGACCGCGGTCAAAGGCATACCTTCCCCTACTTGCCTTGCCCGGCGGCGCTCTCCTGGGCACGCGATCCAACGAGAATATTCAGCAACCCGTAGTTGCCCTCGTGACACGCGAACTCGTATATCGGACCGTCACTGCGGCTCATCGGCAGCGCGCCGCTCCATGGCCGCGTCCAGGTGCCAGGATCGTCGACCGTGAACTCGTAGTCGAGCGTGTCAGGACTGATGCGCGTGAAGCGTTCAACCACGTGGACGGCGTCACTGAGATCGCCGCGTGACAGCGAGTGTTCCGGACGGTTCCACCGCCTGATGAACGCCCCCTTCAAATTGGTGGTCTCGACGACGAGCGTGTCGCCGTCCCACCGGCCACGAGAGCTCCCCACATATTGACGAATGGTCGGCGCGAGATGCGGACGCCCGTCCAGGGGAATGACGCGAACGTCATGGATGTGCTCCTGGAGTATGAGCACGAAATCGGGATTCTGCAGAATCTGGTAGTTGTTGTTGTAACCGGTCGGAAACGACGGGATCCCGCGATACCAGAGACACCGTTCGCTCAGTCCCAGCTCCTCCGGCCCATTGGCCGGGACCCGTCCGTCTCTCACATCGGCAAGACGCCGGTTCGCCGGTGACGTGATGCGGTCGAGCGCCGCTGCTGTCAAGGGAGGCAACCGGCCATTCGGCGGATCCACAATCAGCGACGTGCGTCTGGTCGGCACGACCCTCGTGCCTTGTTCCGTCCAATAGCTGTTGTACGCACCGACATTTCCACCCACCGGCAGCGGCTCGGTTCTCACGGTGCTGGGCGCGTTCTGGCGGGCGATGCCGTCGGCGACCTGCTGTTCGAGAGCAGCGGCCTCTTCTGGACTCAGAAACTCCTGGTCTGCGAGATTCGCCGGGCGCTCCAGCGGAGTAATGGTGAAGTTGTTCCAGATCCCCTGCAGGTCCGGATCGCCCCACGGCGTGCGTGGCACCGTCGCCCCATCCGTTCCCGCCGTCTGGGGTTGGGCATGGGCGCGCGGCGTGGACACGGCTCCGACGGCGATCGCGACGACAACGGCCCCCAGTGTTCCGAGACGTCGACGGCTCATCCCCATCCCCAACCTCTCTCGCAGCCCGTGGTGAAAGTCCCGCTGCATTCGCCTGGCGCTGCATCCGCCCTGCCTGCGCCAGGGGCTCCCTCCGCTCTGTTGCATCGGTGGACAGCTCCAGGCGCGGTTCTCGAGCGGCCAGACCTCGTTTGAAGCTTCCTTCGAGTCGAGGAAGGTAGGCTCGCTCAGCACATCACCGAGGAGGATCTACGGTGTCTACGCCGGGGCGCGCCAG
>JADFPE010000195.1 GCA_022562495.1 Acidobacteriota bacterium | reverse complement strand
CCCGGCACCGTGCACGATAGCAGAAGCTGAGCAGCCCGTGCTGAAAATCCAGCTGCATGCTGCATCCCGCCTGGCTACGTTGCTCCTCGGTCAGATACTGCCGGTATCGCCCCTCGTCGCGGCTTGCCAGGCCGGCGCAGAACCGGTCTCTGTGCGACGCCGGACTTTCAGCACGGACTGCTAGCGGTCCGGACAATCGGTTTTCGGGGTGAAACCGACCGGCGACTCGTGTCTCCTACCTGTTAGCCACATGATGACGCCGGGTACCCGGCGCCGTGGGTCAGTCGAGCAATCGGGCAATCACTCAGAGGAGGCACGATGCACGTCGAACGCATGTTGCGGTTGGTCGCCGGCGCCTTCATTCTCGCCAGTCTGGCGCTCGGGTATCTCCACAGCCCGTACTGGTATCTGTTCACCGCCTTCGTCGGGCTGAACCTGCTGCAGTCGGGGTTCACGAACTGGTGCCTGATGATGAACATCCTGCGCGCACTGGGCGTGAAAGACCTCGAGGCCACCCGCACATGACCCGGCTCCTGACCTGGGGCATCGACCGGCCGCGGCAGGTCCTGCTGGTGACGGCGCTCGTCACGCTCGGGTTTCTCGCGCAGTTCCCGCGCGCCGTGATCGACACCGACCCCGAGAACATGCTCGAGCCGGACCAGGCCGACCGGGCGTTCTACGCCCAGGTCAAGGAGGACTTCGGCATCTACGACCTGATCGTCGCCGGGGTGCGGGACCCCGACGGTATCTTCCGGGTGGACACGCTCCAGCGGCTGGCGCGGATCGCCGACGGCATCGTCGCGATCGACGGCGTCATCGTCGAGGATGTGCTGAGTCTCTCGACCACCGACAACGTGACCTCTCGAGGCGGGCTGGTGGAGGTGGCGCGCATCATGGAAACGCCGCCCGACACCGCGGAGGCGGCGGCGGCGATCCGCGACGCGGTCTTCGGGAACGCGATGTTCGTCGAGAAGCTCGTCTCGCTCGACGGGACCGCGGCCGCCTTCTACGTGCCGATCGAGCGCAAGGACGAGAGCCACCGGATCGCCGGTGAGATCGCGGCGATCATGGACCGCGAGCTGGCCCCCGGCCAGCTGTCGTACATCGCCGGTCTGCCGGTCGCCGAGGACACCTTCGGGTTCGAGATGTTCCTCCAGATGGGAATGATGGCGCCGCTCGCGATGCTGGTCATCTTCGCCCTGCTCTTCGTCATGTTCCGGTCGCTCGCCCTCGTCGTCCCACCGCTGGTCGTGGCGATGCTGAGCGTCATCTGGGGGATGGGCGCGCTCATCGGCGGGGGGTTCACCGTGCACATCATGAGCTCGATGATCCCGATCTTCCTGATGCCGATCGCCGTGCTCGATTCGGTGCACGTGCTCAGCGAGTTCCATGACCTCTACCCCGCGACCGGCGACCGGCGCGCCACGCTGCAGCGGGTGATGCGCGAGCTGTTCACACCGATGCTGTTCACCTCGCTGACCTCGGCAGCGGGGTTCGCCTCGCTCATGCTCGCGCCGATTCCGCCGGTCCGGGTGTTCGGCGCGTTCGTGGCGTTCGGGATCCTCGCCGCCTGGTTCCTCACGATCACAGTGGTGCCGGCCGCCATCATGCTGGCGCCGGCCGGCAGCCTGCGGTCCGTGTCGGCGTCGGCCGGGACGGGCCGCACCTGGCTCGAGCGCTGGCTGCCGCGGGTGGGCAGGGTGGCGCATCGGTTCAGCGGTCGCATCGTGCTGGCGTCGGTGCTCCTGCTGGTGGTCGGGGGCCTCGGCCTGAGCCGGATCGTGGTCAACGACAACCCGGTGCGGTGGTTCAAGCCGCAGCACCCGATCCGCGTGGCCGACGACGCCATGAACCGGCTGTTCGGCGGCACCTACATGGCCGACCTGATCCTGGATGGCGACGCCGACGAGACGATGATGCGTCCCGAGGTGATGCGCTACATCGACGAGCTCCAGACGCACCTCGAACGGCAGCCGCTGGTCGGCAAGACCACCTCGGTGGCTGATGTCGTCCGGCGCGTGCGCTATGTCATGAACGGTGAGGACCCGGCCAGCGACGCCGTGCCATCGACACAGGAGGAGATCGCCCAGTACCTCTTCCTGTTCCTGATGACGGGCGACCCCAACGACCTCGATCACTTCGTCGACTACGACTACCGCCGGGCCAATATCTGGGTCCAGATGAAGGCAGGGGACAACCAGGACATCGAGACGCTCGAGCGCGTGGTCGACGCGTTCGTCGCCGAGCACCCGTTGCCGGCCGGCGTGTCGCTGCGGTGGTCCGGCCTGACCTACATCAACAAGGTCTGGCAGGACCTGATGGTGGTCGGCATGCGCGATGCCCTCATTGGCGGTTTCCTCACGGTCTTCCTCCTGATGTGGGTGCTGTTCCGGTCGGCCGGTCTGGCGGCGGTGTCGATGGTGCCGCTGACGTTCGCGATCGTGGTCTCCTACGGCATCGTCGGCTGGGCCGGGAAGGACTACGACATGCCGATTGCGGTCTGCTCGTCGCTGGCGCTCGGTCTCTCGATCGACTTCGCGATCCACTTCGTGCAGCGGTATCGCCGCCAGTGGGCGACGGTCGGAGACGCCGGACAGGTTGCCGACTACATGTTCGGCGCCCCGGGGCGGGCGATCGCCCGGAACGCCGTGGTCATCGTGGTCGGGTTCCTGCCGCTCGTCCTGGCAACCTTGACCCCGTATGTGACGGTCGGCGTGTTCTTTGCGCTGTTGATGAGCGTCAGCGCCGTCGCCACGCTGCTGTTGCTGCCGGCGTTGCTGAAACACCTCGGGCCGAGACTGTGTGGCGGGGTGCGCGCCGTGTAGACGCGAGACTCACTTCGGTGGCCTCTGTGGCGCAGGCCTTCAGGCCTGCGAGGCAAGGCTGAAGCCTTGCCCCACGAATGTCGACACGACCGGGCGCCAGGATTGGACAGGGAGGAGAGACAGATGCTGACGACACACACGACACGACTCGCTAGGGGGTGCGGGGCCCTGCTGGGGCTGCTGGCCGTCGTCGCGGTTCCGCTCCCGGCGCCTGCCCAGACGTTGACCGCCGCACAGATCATCGCCCGCGCGCAGGAGGCGTTTCTCGGGGCCGGCGACGACATGCGCGCGCATCTGACGATGCGGCTGATCAACAAGGGGGGCAAGGAACGCCTGCGCGAGATGACGATGCTGCGCACCGACCTCGAGGGCGGCGACCAGAAATACTTCATCTACTTCCACCGGCCGGGTGACGTGCGGGACATGACCTTCATGGTCTGGACGTACCGGGGCCGCGACGACGACCGATGGATCTTCCTGCCGGCGGTCAAGATGGTGCGCCGGCTGGCGGCCGACGACAGCCGGTCGAGCTTCGTCGGGTCCGACTTCACGTATGAAGACATCTCGGGACGCGACGTCGAGGCCGATACCCACACGCTGAGGGGCGAAGCGCCCTGCGACGCGGCCACCTGCTACGTGGTCGAGAGCGTCCCGCTGGACGGCAAGACGGAGTATGGACGGAAGGTGTCCTGGATCGATACCGTCTCGTTCCTGCCGGTCAAGGAGGAGTACTACGACCGGCGGGGAGCGCTGGCTCGTGTCTACACCGCCGACGAGATCCGCGAGGTGGACGGCTACCCGACCGCCGTCCGACGCACCATGACCGATGTCAAGCGGGGTCACCGGACCGAGGTGGTGTTCGACGACGTGGCGTATGACACCGGCCTCGACGAGGGACTGTTTGCGGAGCGGTCGCTGCGCCGGCCGCCGGCCGACTGGATCAAGTGATGGCCGAGCGGTGGCCTCGTGTGATCGCGTCGGCGCTGGTGGTGTTCGCTGCGACGGCGGGCGCCCCGGGCGTCGATGCCCAGGAGGTCGAGATCCATGGCTTCGTCCAGGTGAACTATTCGCTCCGTGTCGCCGACCCGGCACCGGGGGATCCGGCTGACGACTTTCTGCTCGGCGATCACCGGGTGCAGCTCGATCTGGGCCGGACGTCCGGCTCCGGCGCCGTGCGATTCGGGACCAAGGTGGACCTGATCCACGACGCCATCACCGGTGAGGCCGATCTCGATCTGCGTGAAGCGCACGTCACGTTCGGGGGCGATCGGTACGACGTGACCCTGGGCCGGCAGATCCTGACCTGGGGCGTCGGCGACCTCGTGTTCGTCAACGACCTCTTCACCAAGGATTGGACCGCCCTCATTGCCGGTCAACCGTTGCAGTATCTGAAGGTCGGCTCCGACGCGATCAACACCAACCTGTATCTCGGACCGGTGTCGGTCCAGGTCGTGGCGGTACCGTTCTTCGAGCCCGATGTGTTACCGCGCGGTGACCGGCTCGTCGGCTACACCCCCTTTCCGGGCCTGCCGGTGGCGGAGGCCAGACCGGACCGGAGGGTCGGCAACACGGAGGTTGCCACCCGGGTCTACGGCTACCTCGGTGGCTTCGATGTGGCGGCGTATGCCTACCGCGGATTCTGGGGCTCGCCACCCGGGATGCGACCGGACGCCGAGCGAGTGACGTGGTTCTACCCGGAGCTGTCGGTGTATGGCTTGTCGATCCAGGGCGCCTTCGCCTCCGGGATCCTCAGCGGCGAGGTCGGATTCTACGATTCCCAGCAGGACTCCGGCGGGCGCGATCCATCCATCGAAAACAGCCAGGTGCGCGTGCTGATCGGGTATCAGCGGGCGTTCGGCAGCGACCTCACCCTCGGCGGGCAGTACTCCGCGGAGCGGATGCTCGACCACAGCGCCTATCGCGCGACGCTGCCGGCCGGCGTCCCCGAGCGGGACCGCACCCGGCACAACCTCACCGCGCGGGTGACCCGGACGTTCAACTATCAGACGAGCCAGGTGTCCCTGTTCGTTTGGGTCAGCCCGAACGACAAGGACTTCTACTTGAACCCCGAGTTCCGGCACAGCGTGACCGACGAGGCGTGGGTGGCTGTCGGCGTCAACCTGTTCGGTGGCTCCGAGCCGCACACCTTCTTCGGCCAGTTCGACCGCAACGACAATCTCTACGCCACGATCCGCTACAGTTTCTGAGCAGGCTGGATCGACGGGCGCGTTCGGACTCCAGTGTCCGAGCGCGCCCACCGATCGAACGAACGTATAGAGTGCCCAGCGAGACTAATGGGGCCTGCCGGCCTTGGCACCGGCGGGAACCTTGTGCTCCTCGGTCCTTCCGGCGAACTGGTATCTCGTCATCTCCCGCATGATACCCATGGTGGCGCCGGTGCGCTTGGAAAACACCGCGAGCTGCTCTGTGGGCACGATACCGCTTCTCAGATCGCAGTAGAAGGCCACCACGATGTCGCCGACGCCTCCAGGCTTGGAGTTATCCCTTTCATGAATCCTGGTGCACGGCTTTCCCTCTTCTTCCCAGACACGGTCGTGGACGAGGACGTACTCGCCCCACAGAATCCTGTCGAAGACCTTGGTCGGGGTCGTGAATTCGACGACCCCCCACTCGACCAGCTGTGGCTCGTTTTCCCATGTGGCCTCTTGCGCGGCGGCCGTCGTGGGCATGAATGCCAGCCACGTGGCGGTGAGCGCGAGCGTGAGCAGGACTTTCGTGGTGGACATGATGTGTCCTCCCTTCTGGTGAGCCCAGGGTTCGACCCGGCCCTCCGGGGCCCTCGTGGCTCCCGTAGCGAGACACTACGGCGAGCCGTGGTACACGCCTATGACGAAGGTCATACGCACGAGTTAGCCCTCATGCGGACGCTGTCACAGTAACGCTGAACGGACAGGCGCCGCCGGCAATAGGGTGGTGACTCAGACCTCCGAGTTACACACATGTGACCTGACGCCAGACCTCGAAGGCGCCGTGTACGCAACAGGCGATGGTGGACGGCTCGTCGCAGGCGGTGTCCCACATGCCGGAGCTCTCGGCCGAGGCCATCGAGCCACCGCCACCGCCACGCGATCCTCCTCCGGGTGGACACCTGTCTAGGCAGTGTTGATCGTCTTGACCGCGAGTCCAGTTGCTTCGAATCACTTCGCTGACATCCTCGCCCGGATTGGCCACGTCAAAGACTTCCTCGACTTCGTCGTCACTCCCTCGATGACTCCCAGTTTGCGCCGCCTCCTGACGTCCGTCATACCCACCTGGGATGCCTTGCCCGAGAATCGAGGCGGAGGTGGCGCGCATGAAGCAGCGGACTTTGCTCTTCCTGGTGACGAGTCTTTGGCTCACCGGTTGCGCCTCCACCGCGGCGGTGCGACCTGTATTCAGGCTCGCCGACGCTTCGCACGCAAGGCGACCTTCGGAGCAGATGCCCAGATGTTTCGTACGTGTCCGAGCCGAGCACGCGGAGACAAGACGGCTCCTCGCACAAGGCTACCGGTGGTCTCCCACCTTTAGACGTGTCCTCAGTATCATCGAACAGTCAGAGCTCCTCGTGTACGTCTTTCACCGCCGCATCACGAAGGTCAGGGTAGGGGGTCACCTGCAGGTCATGGGCGAGGCCAACGGGACACGGATCGTGTTCATCTTCATCAATCCCAACTTGCCGTTCCTCCGTTCGATCGCCATGATCGCTCACGAGCTGCAGCACGCCGTCGAGATCGCCAACGTCCGCGACGTGGTCGACCAGCAGTCGCTCGCTCGACACTACGAGCGCATTGGCACGCCCGACCGATGGTTTGGGAAGCGCTACGACACGGCTGCCGCACGCGCCATCGAGAGGGTTGTCTTGGCCGAGCTGACTGATTCACCTCGGCGCCGATCGGCAACTCGTGCTGAGCCCGAACTTCTGGATGCGGTATCGGACCTGGTCGCGGTTCAGCCCCAGCAACGCGGCGGCGCGTCCCTGGTTGCCGCGGGCTCGCTCGAGGGCCTGAACCACCAGATCCTGTTCGAGTTGCTCGAGGTTGACGCCGCGTGCGGCGAGCCGCAGGCGCGGCGACAGCGCGGGGAAGTCATCGAGGGTGAGCCGGTCCACATCGGCGAGCATGGCCTGCTCGACGGTATTGCGTAGCTCTCGGACGTTGCCTGGCCACGGGTAGTGCCCCAGCGCTTCGAAGACCTCCGGAGTCGCCCCCCGCACCTGTTTGCGAAACTCCCGGTTGAAGAGGTCGATGTAGTGTCTGGCCAGGACCGGAATATCGTCAACACGATCGCGCAGCGGCGGGAGCCGCACCGACAGCGCGTTCAACCGGTAGTAGAGATCTTCGCGAAACCTCCCGTTCTCGACCGATTCCTCAAGGTCCTTGTTAGTGGCGGCGAACATCCGGACGTCGACGTGAATCTCCTCTACACCACCCAGCCGCCTGAATGTCTTTTCCTCCAAAAAGCGCAAGAGTTTCGCCTGCGACCCAAGCGCCATCTCCTCGATCTCGTCGAGGAACACCGAACTGCCATCGGCTGATTCGAGGAGGCCGCGTCTTTGTCGCCGCGCGTCGGTGAACGTTCCGCGGTCGTCTCCGAACAGCTCGCGCTCGAGCAACGTAGCTGTGAGCGTGGAGCAGCTGACACTCAGGAATGGCCCCGCCGCCCTGTCACTCGTGTAGTGGAGCACCTTCGCCGCCAGCTCCTTGCCGGTGCCGCGCTCGCCGATCAGCAGGACGGTCGATGTGCGACTGGCCGCGATCTTCTCGAGCAGATCTCTGACAGCCTGCATGGCAGGCGAGCAGCCGACGATCCGGTCGAGCCCCCACGATTGTGTCTGATTGGCACGCAGCGCCTTGACGTCCCGCCGCAACCGGGTCATCTCGATCGCCTGCCTGGCGAGCAGTATCATCTCGTCCAGGTTGAAGGGTTTGGTCGTGTAGTGGTAGGCACCTTCCTTCATCATCTCGACCGCCGAGTCCACACGAGAGAACGCTGTTAGCAGGATGACCAAGGCGTCGGGATCACGCCGCCTCATTTCCCTGAAGACCGCGAGACCGCTGGTGTCTGGGAGACGGCAGTCGAGCAGCACGAGATCGACGCCGTCTGCGAACTGTTCGAGCGCCTCTTTCCCGGTGCCGGCCTCCAGCGTGCGATAGCCCTCCCAGGACAAACGTTCGACGAGGGACGATCGGATCACCTCCTCGTCATCGACGACGAGGACCGTCGCGTTGCCGGTCCTCGTCGAATCGCTTGGGGACTCACCCGACGGGCTGTCGGCAGCGACGGTTCGACCCAGCATGTCAATCATTGTCAATCCTGCAGCATCATGGGTCGACCTCTCGATTCCGTAGGATAGCTCCACAGCGCCGGCCCAGGTATGACCAGGGTCATATCTCAACCGTAGCCGACTGTTGGATCCTCAGGTCGTGGCAGAACTCGAGGTGAGGCTTTGCTTCGTGGTCCCGTTCGTCATGACGGTGAGGCACCGAGGACGGCGAGGCGCCCGCTCTGCACGGTGCGACGCGGGAGACAAGCGGGAGCATTCGACCCCACTGAGCGAGAAGCCCAGCACCGCGCCTTGCGGGATGCGTCGGCGCCCGAACGCCACCGCCATTGCGAGAGGGGCTCCTGAAGACCCGGTCGAGAACAGCTTCACATTTCTGGTCGCCGATCCATCCCGTCTGCCGGCATGTTCTCTCCTCGGGTCTTGCCGGCGCCGTGCGGAGCGTCGAGCTCGACGCCCACAAGAATGCGAACTGCTTCTTGACTGGACGCTTAGGACGTGCGCGGGTGGGGGATATTCAACGGTAGCTCGTGAACTTTTCTGAGGCTAGCAGTTCGTGGTGACCGCCACCCGTCGCTGCGAGCCCCGTCGTGATCGATGCCGCGCTCGGCTAGTACCAGACGCGAAGAGAGAAGAAGCGGCGGTATTCGACCCCTGTAATGGGTCACCCAACGCCGGCCGGTCCGGGATGCAGCGTCGGTCGGGCACAGTGGAGCTTTCCCCCAGGGCTGCTATAGGGGAACCGGCACGGTGCTTGCGGTCGACGCAGTAAGGGCTGAGGACCTGTTCTCAACGAGTGGAGGAGATCTCATGCGAGCGAAACTCTCCGTCGTGGTTGCCGGCATCGGCCTACTGGTGGTGGTTGCAGTACCGGTATGGGCACATCACTCGTTCTGGGTGGAATTCGACGTGAACACGCCGGTCCGCCTGCAAGGAACGGTCACGAAGATGAAATGGGTCAATCCGCACGCATGGCTCTACATCGAAGTGACGACCCCTGACGGTACCGTGGAACAGTGGATGATCGAGGCCGGTGTCCCGAACGTGCTGTTCCGCCGAGGCTTTACGACGAAGTCGCTGCTGCCTGGAATGGTCATCACCGTCGAAGGGTATCGGGCCAGGAACGAATCCCTGAGGGCGAACGGTGGCGACATCACGTTCCCGGATGGGCAGACACTGTTTCTCTCCTTCTCGGGACCAACAGCAACGTTCCTAAAGGCCCAAGAAGGAGAGAAACAGTGTCTGCCCATCCGGGAACGTGATATCGCCACCGTTCGC
>JADFPE010000194.1 GCA_022562495.1 Acidobacteriota bacterium | reverse complement strand
GTGAGTTCATCCAGCGACGCCAGCGCCTGGAACTGGCGAAACTCGCGGGCAAGATCGCATACGACGCGAAGTACGACTACAAGCGGGAACGGCGTGCGCGGTGATCCTCTTTGACACGTCGGTCCTCTCGCGGGTCTTCCGGCGGAGGCGCCCCGCAGCTGATGCCGAACGTCAGGTCTCAGAACGGTTGGCCTCTTTACGCCTCCAAGCGTAGGTACTGAAACGCGGAGTTGGTCGGTCCGCAACTCGGCGCCCGGCTCGGGACTGAGCTTGTCGTCCGCGTCGTGATACAGCCGATCGGACGTGGCGTCCAGCGCGCGCTGCACCACCGCTCCGGCCTCGGGTCGGCGTCTCCAACGCATGCGTACGCGCGGCGTGGCACGTCTCAGGCCGTCACAGCGGTGGTCACAACGACGTGACGGACATTCCCCAAGGCGCTGCTGAAAACGTGTCAAGCACAAAATGAGAACAAGAACCGAAAAATATCGGGTCCCACACCGGTCTATACGAGATCCGCGCCGTCCGCGGGGAAGGGGAAATGGGTGAGGTCTACCGAAATCGCGACAGCCGGCTCGATCGGGGCGTGGGACCGAAGGTGCTCGCCCGAGGCGTTCAATCGGTCTCGGGAGTGCGGGCTCACATCACGCCATCCATGAACTTTGCCCTGAGCGCCTCACGATCCACTTCCCGGCCCCGGAGATAGACGTGAGAAATTCGGCGGGTCACCTTGATGTCCTCCAGGGGGTTCGCGTCCAACACGACAAAAGAGGCGCTCTTCCCTGGTGCCACCATCCCGAGCTCGTCGAGCCCGAGGATGTCGGCGTTGGTCCGCGTCGCCGCGACGATCGCCTCCATCGGGCTGAGCCCACACGTCACCATGTCCCGCAGCTCGGTATGCGTGGTCCAGGCGACGCTCGTTCCCGAGTCCGTCCCCATGCCAATACGCATCCCCGCCTCGTGATTTCTCGCGAGATTTCGGCATTGCAGCTGAAACAGATCATCGGCCCCCGGGGGCCCAGCGGCCTCCCTGCGCTCGATTTGCCGCCGAAGGTTCTCGATCTCGAAGGGCGGGAGGGTCTCGCGTAGCCACCCCAGGTCATCCATCGTGACCGGCGAGCCGGGCAGGTTCGGGATCGTCCAGACCTCGGGGTACTGCCTGACCAGCGCCATGTATTCCTCGTCGATATCCCGGTCCCGAATCGTGTGTGCGAACCCGTCGATGCCGGCCCGGAGGAGATCTTTGGCGTCCGCGAGGGCGCTCGTCGTTCCCAGATGCGCCACGACCCGCATGCCGCGGGCGTGCGCTTCGTCGATGATGGCCCGGTACACGTTCGGCTCGACCTTCGGTACCGTGCCCCCTCTGTCGTCGACCCAGACCTTGACGAGCTCCACGTTGTTCGCGTGGAGCTCCTGGACGGCTGCCCTGCCCTCGGCCTCGGTGAGCGCGCCGCGCGGGATCCCGAGGCGATACGCTTGCTGGGGACCCGCCGTCGGTGTTCCGGCGATCCCGCGACCCGACGTGAGAAAGCGTGCCGCATTCGGGATCACCTCGGCACGCAGCTGGAAGGCCAGCGCCTCATCGAACTCGAGACCCAGGCTCATGGTGGCCGCGACACCGTGATATGCGGACCGTTCGAGGTGCTCGATGAGATTCTCCCGCGTGTAGTTATCTGTGCTGCTCGTTCCGTCCTTGATGTGCGTGAGCCCGATGTGCTGGTGCGCATCGATCAGCGCGGGGATCACGGTCTTCCCGCTCAGGTCCACCAACACGGCACCGTCAGGGGGCTCTCTCTCGCCCTGTCGGCCCACCCACGTGATGGTGCGCTCCTCGACGAGGAAGGCGGAGTTTTCTATGGGCGCGCGACCGTCGCCGACGATGAGCCTCGCCCCCTCGAACCACATCGCGTTTCCCACAGTCTGTGGCGGCCCGCCGTCGGGCGCGCAGGCGATGGCCAACAATACGAGGCCGTATGGAAGCGTCCTGAGCGGTGACATGGCGCCCTCCCGGTGGTCCCGACGCGTATGAGGCTCGTCGGTCTGCGGGCCCGATCCGCAGGAGGACGGCCTCGTCCTCTTCGGTGATTCTCACACAGGCTCTTGCGATTCCTGGAATAGGGTGCTGTATTGGCGGATAATGCATGTGTCTGGATCGGTCGTCCCCGGGGAGCCGTGACGCTGGGACGACAGCGTTCTCGAGATCAACAAGGTCAGTGATGCGCGCTACATTTCAACACCGACGACTGCGAGTCTCGGTGTGGTTGCTGTGCGGGACGTGGGTCGTCAGTCTGGGCGCCGCCGGTGCAGATCTTCGGCTCGTGGACGCGGCGAAGAACAAGGAGTGGGAGGCCGTCGATGTCCTGTTGCGCCAGCAACTGGACGTCGATACGGCTCAGGCCGACGGTGCGACAGCCCTCCACTGGGCGGCGTACTGGAACGAACGCGACACGCTGGAGCGACTGATCGGGGCCGGCGCGAACGTGGACGCGGAGAATGACTACGGTGCCACACCGCTGTGGGTGGCATGCGCCAACCGGCACGCCAGGATCGTGAAACGGTTGCTCGAGGACGGCGCGAATCCCAACATGGGGCTGCGGTCGGGCGAGACGCTGCTCATGCGGTGCGCGCACACGGGCGATGCGGCAGCCGTCCGCGCGCTGCTGACGCATGGCGCCGATGTCCACGCCACGGAGCCGTCGAGAGGGCAGACCGCCCTGATGTGGGCCGTGGCCAACCGGCATCCGGACGTCACGCGCGTGCTGCTCGAGCATGGCGCAGCAGTCGACGCGCGCACGACAGCCGTCCGGCAGTTGCGCGGCACGGGAGAGCGCAGCACCACGAGTCCGCAAGGCGCCACGTACTTCGACGCCGGGGGCTTCACGCCCCTGCTGTTTGCCGCGCGCCACGGCGCTCTCGACTCGGCCAGGCGCCTGCTGGATGCTGGTGCCGATCTGAACGACACGGCCGCGGACGGCAACAGCGCACTGGTCATGGCCGCAATGAGTGGCCATGGCCTGCTCGCCGAGCTCTTGCTCGACAGCGGCGCCGATCCCGACGCATCGGGCGCCGGCTATGCCGCATTGCACGCAGCGGTCCTGCGGTCCCAACCCGGATTGGTGCGGGCGCTGCTGGCCACGGGGGCGAACCCGAACGCACGACTCGTCAAGAGCACGCCGGTACCCCGGTGGACCTATCAGTTCATCTTCACGCTCAGAGAGAAGGGCGCCACGCCGTTCATGCTCGCCGCGAAGTACCTCGAGCCGGAGATGCTGCGGATGCTGGCCGCCGCCGGCGCCGACCCGCTGCTGTCGATGGAGGACGGGACGACGACGCTGATGGCCGCGGTGGGATTGGGGTTGAACCGCAGCACGAACCGCCGCAGCCGGCTGATCGCCCCCGAGCTGGTGGCCGCCGAGTGGGCCAACGAAGACCTGGTGCTGGACACCGTCAAGGCGGCGGTTGACGCCGGCGCCGCCGTCGCCGCCGTCATCAATGAGACAGGGCGTGGGGGCAACACGGCGCTCCACGGTGCGGCGCGCAACCGGTTCAGAACCGTGGTCGAGTTCCTCGTTGCCCAGGGCGGCGACCTGGATATCGCAAACGAGGATGACACGACGCCGCAAGAGCTCCTGGATCGTCTCGATGCGAGCTAGCAGGATGTCACGTTGGGCAGTCGTCAGCGTGGGGTTGGCGGCCCTGGTGGGGGTCGGTCAGCTTCATCTCGAGGCCGGGCAGCCGCCTGGCGTGGCGGCCCAGGCAGCGGGGACCCACCCGTCCGTTCAACCATCCTCCAGCACTCCCGCCGGTTCGACCGCCTCGACTGCGCGGGCGCTGCTCGACCGGTACTGCGTGACCTGTCACAACGCGCGAACCCGCACGGCAGGCCTGACGCTCGATGAAGACACGATGGATGTCTCCCGCGTGGGCGAAGGCGCGGCCATCTGGGAGCACGTCGTCCGCAGACTGCGCGCGGACGCGATGCCGCCCGCGGGCCGGCCCCGACCCGATGCGGCGACATCCCGCGCGTTCGTGTCGTGGCTCGAGACCCAGCTCGACCATGCGGCCATGGCCACGCTCGATCCGGGCCGACCCGCCATCCACCGACTCAACCGCGCCGAGTATGCGAACGTGATTCGGGACCTGTTCGACCTCGAGGTCGACGCCCACGCACTGCTGCCGGCCGACGACGAGCAGCACGGGTTCGACAACATCGCGGAGGTGCTGTCGGTCTCGCCGACCCTGATCGAACGCTACCTGGCGGCGGCACAGCGGATCAGCCAGCGTGTGGTCGGCGACCTGGGTCTGCGCCCGGTGGCGCACACCTATCCAATCCATGGCGGACTGAACCAGGATGGAGCGGTCAGCATCGACCTGCCGTTTGGCTCGCGAGGTGGGGTCGCGATCGAGCACAACTTCCCGGTCGACGGCGAGTACATCATCCGGATCAGCCTCCGAGCGCAAGAGTATGGGTATGTGCGCGGCCTCGGAGAGCCGCATCAGCTGGACGTGCGGCTCGACGGCGTGCGCCTCGGCACCTTCACGGTGGGTCGCGAGTGGGAGCCGGGGCAGCTGCCACCGATGGGGTATGCGGGCAAGTTCGAACAGGTCTACGACTCGCACTCGTTCCCGGAGTGGGAGGCGTATGCGCTCAACGCCGACAAGGGGCTGGAGATCCGCACGACGGTGACAGGGGGCCGGCACCTGGTGGGGATCTCCTTCGATCGGCGATCGGCGCTGGCAGAAGGCATTCTGCCGCTCCCGCCCGATCGGTCGTCGTACTCGCACGGACAAGATGAAATGCAGGACGGCAACCCCGCCGTCTCCGGCGTCCAGATCATCGGCCCCTACAACCCGACCGGCGCCTCCGAGCTGCCGAGCCGCAGCAAAGTGTTCGTGTGTCGTCCCACAGGCGGCACGGCCGAGGAGGAGCGGTGCGCACGCACGATTCTCTCGGCACTGGCGCGTCGGGCGTATCGCCGGCCTGCCACAGAGGCGGATGTCGAGACGCTGCTGGGGTTCTACGACGACGGACGCGCCGGAGGCAGCTTCGACGCGGGCATTCAGGCGGCGGTCGAGCGCCTCCTCGTTGATCCGGAGTTCCTGTTTCGCATCGAAACTGATCCCGCGGACGTCCCGCCCGGCACGGCATATCGGATCAGCGACCTCGAGCTGGCCTCACGCGTGTCCTTTTTCCTGTGGAGCAGCATTCCTGACGATGAGCTCCTCGACATTGCGGCGCGGGGGCAGCTGCGAGACCCGGCGGTCCTGGATCAACAGATTCGACGCATGCTCGCCGATGCCCGATCGACAGCGTTGGTCGAGAACTTCGCCGGCCAGTGGCTGCAGCTGCGCAAGCTCCGGAACGCGGCACCGGACACGGCCACCTACACCGCGTTCGACGAAAGCCTGCGTGACGCGATGGGGCAGGAGACGCAGCTGTTTCTCGAACACGAGCTTCGAGAAGATCGTCCCCTTGTGAACATGTTGCGGGCGGATTACACCTTCGTCAACGAACGCCTGGCCCGGCACTACGGCATCCCGAACGTGTACGGCGTGCACTTCCGTCGCGTGACCTATCCCGATGAGACGCGAGGCGGGCTGCTCGGTCACGCCAGCATCCTCACGATCACGTCGTATGCGAACCGCACCTCACCGGTGGTTCGCGGGACGTGGCTGCTCGAGAACATCCTTGGGACACCGCCGTCGCCACCACCGCCGGATGTCCCGAGCCTGCCGAGCGCTCGCGCGGATGGCGCGCCCCGCTCGGTGCGCGAGCGGCTGGAACAACACCGGGCGAACCCGGTGTGCGCCAGTTGCCACAACACGATCGACCCGCTCGGGTTCGCCCTCGAAGCGTACGATGCAATTGGACGATGGCGGACCACGAGCGGTGGTGGCACCCCGTTCGACACCGGTATTCCCATTGACGCGTCGGGGACTCTTGTCGATGGCACCGAGATCCACGGACTTGCGGGGCTCCGACACGTGATTCTCAGCCGCGGCAATCAGTTTGTGGAGACGGTCACCGAGAAGCTGCTCACCTACGCACTCGGTCGCACGCTCGAGCACTACGACATGCCGGTGGTCCGTCAGATCAGTCGGCAATCGGCGCCGGACGACCTCACGTGGTCGTCCCTCATTTCTGGTATCGTCAAGAGCACACCCTTCCTGATGCGGAGGTCAGAGTCATGATCGTGACCAAGAAGGCGATTCCTCGCCGGACCGTCTTGCGTGGCGTCGGCGCCACGTTGGCGCTGCCGCTGCTCGATGGCCTGCTCCCGGCGGCGACCGCGTTCGCGAAGACCGCGGCACAACCGATAGCCCGGTTCTGCACGGTGTATGTGCCGAACGGCATCGTCATGGAGCGGTGGACGCCGGCGGCCGAAGGGAGCGCATTCGAGTTCACCCCCACCCTGAAGCCACTGGAGCCGTTCCGCGATCACCTGCTGGTGCTGTCCGGCCTCGACAACACCGGCGCCCGTTCGCGATCGGGCTCCTCTGGCGCACACGCGAAACCGGCCGGCGCCTTCATGACCGGTATCGAGCCACTGCCGACCACCGGCAGCTCCAGTCTGCAGCTGGGCATCTCGATGGATCAGATCCTGGCGAACACCATCGGCCAGGAGACGCCGCTGCCGTCGCTGGAGCTCGGCCTGGAGGGGACAGACACGGTCAACGGTGTCGGGACGTGCGATGTCGGCTTCAGCTGCGCCTACCAGAACCGGCTGGCGTGGAGTGGCCCGTCGACGCCGCTGCCGGTGGAAACGAACCCGCGCGTGGTGTTCGACCGGCTGTTCGGCAGCGTCGACAGCACCGACCCGGCTGTGCGGACGGCCCGCCTGCGCCGGCAGGGCAGCATCATCGACTCGGTGCTCGACAAGGTCGATCGCCTGATGGGGGGGCTTGGGCACGGCGACCGTGCGAAGCTCGATCAGTACGTGCAGTCGGTTCGTGAAATCGAGCGGCGCATCCAGAACGCCGAGTCGCAGGGCCGCGAGCTGCCCCTCGTCGAGTCGCCTGCAGGCATCCCGGTGAGTTATGACGAACATGCGAGGTTGATGTTCGACATGCAAGCGCTCGCGCTCCAGACCGACACCACACGCGTCATCACGTTTCAGATCGGCCGGGAGCAAAGCGGCGCGACGTACCCACAGATCGGGGTCTCCGACTCGCACCATCCGATTTCGCATCACGGCGGCGACAAGAACAAAATCGCCAGCTTGGCGAAGATCAACACCTACCACACGACGCTGTTCGCCTATTTTCTCGAGAAGCTCGCGTCGACCGCAGACGGCGAGGGGACCCTCCTGGACCATGTCATCATCCTCTACGGCAGTGCCATCAGCGAAGGGAACCGGCACGACATCAGGAACCTGCCGATCCTGTTGGCAGGCGGGGGCGCGGGACTCATCAAGAGCGGCCGTCATATCAAGTATCCGGACGGAACTCAGCGCCTGACAAATCTGCAGCTGACGTTACTGAACAAGTTGAGCGTGCCCACTGAGACGTTCGGCGACAGCACTGGCGAACAGCTCCACGAGCTGTCCGACCTGTAATTGTCAGGGCCGCAGATCAGAGCGATCCGAGGAAGGCCAGCAAGGCGGTGCGGGACGCCGGCGCGAGGGCGTCGAACCCCTGCCGGGCGAGATCGGCCTCCGCGCCATGGGCCTGGATGGCGTC
Organism: Acidobacteriota bacterium; assembly: GCA_022562495.1. Taxonomy (GTDB): domain Bacteria; phylum Acidobacteriota; class Vicinamibacteria; order Vicinamibacterales; family UBA8438; genus NP936. The sequence continues at coordinate 1,733 of JADFPE010000194.1, read as the reverse complement.
GCTGACGGTCGCCGCGCGGCCGTCGTGCAGGAGCGGACGTCTGAACCGCAGCCCCCACAGCGCGGGCGTACGAATCTCGTTCGGCATGGCCGCCGCCTGCCCGATGCCGTCACCGGTGCCTACAGCGTGCAGGAGGAGATCCGAGTACAGCGGGACGGTCCTGCGGTCGAACAACGGGTTGGTGCTCGGGCCGGTCTGGAGCGACGGCACGTGACAGGCGGCGCAGCCGATGGCGTCGAACATCAGCGCGCCCGCCCGGACCTGGTCGTCGATCGGGCCGCGGCCGATCGGGGCGAGCAACTGCAGGAACGACTCGAAGTTGTCGATGCCGCGACGGCCGGTAGCCGGATCAAGGATGTCCTCGGGGTCCGGGATCGGGTCGCACAACCGCATCAGCTCCGGGCTGATGCCGAACGACTGCTCGTTGGGGAACAGATCGCTGGTGATCCCCATCTCGTTGAGGTACGCATCGGCCCCGAACGCGATGAGGGTCGCCTGCTGCGACTTCCAGCCGAAGCGACCGACGCGCAGGTCACCGGTCGCCACGTCCTCGATGACCGCCGCGCGGCCACTGACCCCGTCGCGGTCGAGGTCGAGCGGGTCGGCCAGCGCCAGCAGCGTCTCGTCCGGGATCGCCTCGACGAGCCCGGCGCCGAACAACGGAATCGGCACCCGGCGCGCGATGACGTTCGCCTCGACCGGGATCACCACCTGACAGCCGTGGGTGGGAATGGAGAACAGCTGGAACAGGGATCCGGCGTCCGGGTCGAAATCCGAGTAGTTTCCGTTCGCGTCGACCATCCCGGCTCGCAGCTCGGCGACCGGAGAAATACCCCCGACGGCCGGCACGTTGTGGCACCCGCCACAGCTCGTCCCGTTGTACGCCGGTCCCAGTCCTTCCTCGGCGTCCTCCACCTCGAGGAAGTCCTCGAGCCCGATGCTGAACAGCTCGAACTCCACCGGGGTCAGCCCGGGCAGCGGGTCGCCGGGGGCCGGCGGCGCCTGGGCGATCGGAGCGACGACCAGCGCGGTAAGCAGCAGCAGGAGTAACGGCCCCGCAGAGGACTGCGCGACCGCCCTTCGACCAGACCGCATTGCACAGGCCTGTCCGCCTTCGCTCGCGCCACCGTCCCGCGCGAGCTTCGGCGCGTCCGCCGTCGCCGTGGCGGAGGCGGGAAGGCCTCGGCCACAGATTCGACCCGGGCGAACGTCGGGTCTAGACGTCATCGTCGTCGGCTCGATCCGCGTCATCGTCCTCATCGTCCTCATCAGACGCACCTTCCTCGTCAGGCGCGGTCACGATGATCTCGCCCTTCATGAAGTTGTGACCGGCGCCGCAGAGCTTCGAGCACTCGAACCGGTACGTGCCCGGCTCGTCCGCCTCGAACACCACGACCGCCTCCCCCTGACGTCGCTTCGGGATGATAACGTTCCGGCCACCCACGATGTGGAACCCGTGGTCGGTATCTTCGCTGCGGATGTGGATCTCGACCGTGGTCCCGACCACCACCTCGATCCGGGACGGGGTGAAGGAGAACCGCTCGGCCACGATCCGCACCACCTGCCGCTCCTGGGCCACCGCGCTTCCCGCGAGCGCCAGCCACCCCACCACACCAACCACCACCACCCCGATCGCTTTGTCATCCATGTGTCAGTCCTGCGAGCCGCGTTTGCTTCTGTTGGTCACCTGCCGCGCACGCCGAGCCCCCGCGTAGCGGGGCTGTAAGAAAAGC
>JADFPE010000193.1 GCA_022562495.1 Acidobacteriota bacterium | reverse complement strand
GCTGTTGAAGGTGATCAGGCGATAGCGATACTGTCGTTCATCGCCCGTCGTGAACGGCTGGTCAGGTACCCAGTAGGCGGCGATGTTGTCGTTGAATTCGGAGGTCGTGGGAATGGCCAACAGTTCGACGCCCCCGCTGCCCCAATCCCCCTCCCCGAAGGTGACCCATTCGCTGGGGCGACGATCATATCTGGCCTCCAGGTCGAGGTAGTGGTCGAAATCCCGGTCGCGCTGAAGCAGGCCAAACCCCCGTGGGGTGCGGTCGCGCAGCGACGTCACCTGTAGACCTGGCCCGTTGCTGAGCGGTCGCCAGATCCACTCGTCGGCTGAGGTGTGCATCAGCAAGCCATCCGAGTCATGCACCTGGGGCCGGAAGTCGTCAAATGCAGGCACCCGGTTGTGGCCATACAGGAACATGCTGCTCAGCGGTGCCACACCGAGTTTGGCCACGTCCCGACGCGCATACAGTCGAGCATCGACGTCCAGCGTCGTATGGGATCCCGGTTCGAGATCGAAGCGATAGGCGCCAGTGACCGACGGGCTGTCGAGGAGGGCAAAGAAGGTCAAGGTCGATGCCTCCGGCGTCGGTCGGACCAACCAGAACTCTCTGAATGCCGGGAATTCCTCGCCACTGTCCACGGCGATGTCGACAGCCAGGCCCCGTGACGACAGTCCATGGACCTGATCGGGTCCCAGGAGGCGAAAGTAGGAGGCACCGAGGAAGACCACGACCTCCTCTCTGTTGCCGTCGCTCGTGAGCGGGTAATATACACGGAATCCGGCATAGCCCAGGTCCGGCGCGGCGACATCGGCCACCCGTGCGGCGTCGCCGGTGTAGCGAAAAAGGGTCTTGTCGAAGTGAAGCGGAGCGATCTGCCCGTCCTGCAGCACGGATATGCGGACCGGCGCCTGGGACAGAAAACCTGGATGCAGGAGTTGGACGGCGAACCGCGCGTCGTCTTGCCACAGGGACGCTTCGGGACGGAACTGGATGGACCGATACTGCTCGTAGGTGAGGCCGGTCAGGGCTTCTGGCAGCGAGGGTCCCCGGGGCGCGTAGGCTACCCGTGCCAAACGCCGGGCACGCGTGGCGACATACTCGAACAGCGTTGCCGGAGTGGCCGGTTCGAGCAAGGGAGGCGACGACTCGATCCGGGGTTGCGGGTCCGCCGGCGTCGGGTTGGCGTCCGGTCCGCGCTGTGGCGGCGTGGAGGGTCGTTCGAACGTGGAGTTGCACGCGATGGCGAGGCACTGGATGAGCGACAATGCAGCGATGAGGCGGCGAACGTCCATGGCTTTCGCACACTCCAGGCGCCGGCAACCAGGCGGATGAGGTGCCAGTAAGAATCCTGAGTCTGCTGATTGCGCTGGTGCTTGTCAACGTTCTGTTGCTGGCTCCGCAGTGGCTGCTCGCGGGCCGTCCTGGTCCCACCTGGATCGCGCTGGAGGCATGCCTGGTCGTTGGCCTGTTTGCCGTCCTGCCCCGAGGGAGGTGGAGTGCGGTGCTAGCCACGGTCACCGCCCTTGCGCTGGTGCTGCTGAGCGTGCTGGCATTCGCGGACGTCGCTGCCAGGGAGATCCTGGCACGGCCCTTGAACCTCTACCTCGATCTGCATTTACTGAGCGCGGTCTACAACCTGATGACCGGGACGCTGGGTTCGGCCATCGCGGGGCTGGTCGTACTGTGTGTGGTGCTGGGTGCCGCGGTGCTGGCCTGGTTCCTGGCGTTCCTGCTGTCCCCCATCGAGGTCCAGAAGGGGAGACGGATCATCCGGGCTGTCGGAGTGGCGCTCATCGCGTTCTTCTGCATCGCGTTCGCGAGTCACACGATGCTCGGGCGCACGCGGCGGATGGCGTTGCCCGCAGTGCAGATCACCACGGATCAGGTCCGCTACGTCTTCCTGATGCTGAATGAACGGGAGCGGTTCGCGGCCGAGCTGGAGGCTGCCCCTGCCGGCTATGCGTCGTTGCCGCACCCCCTGCTGCAGCTGCAGGGGGTTGACGTGCTGCTGGCCTTTCTCGAATCCTACGGCGTGTCGGCGCTGTACGACCCGCGGTATGCTCCGGTGATTCGACCTCGACTGGAGGACCTGGCCGCGCGTATGGCAGACGCCGGCCTGCATCTGACCACCGGCACGCTGGTGGCACCGACCCAGGGCGGTCAGTCCTGGCTGTCGCACCTGTCGCTGCTCAGCGGGATGTGGGTGGACAATCAGTTGCGCTATGACCTGCTGCTGACCAGTGGCCGCGAAACGCTGATCAACGACTTCAGCCGTGCGGGCCATCGCACGGTTGCCCTGTTGCCGGCGATTACGCTGGCATGGCCAGAGGGCGAGCGGTTGGGCTATGACGAGATCCTGGCCCAGCGGGATATCGATTATGCGGGTCCAGCCCTGAACTGGGTCACCATGCCGGATCAGTTCACCTGGTCTGTCCTGGAACATACCATCCGCGCCGCTGACGACGTCCGGCCGGTGTTCGCCGAAGTGGGTCTGATCAGCAGTCATGCCCCATGGACACCGATCCTGCCTGTGCTGGACTGGGCCAGCATCGGCGATGGGTCGGTCTTCGCGCGCTGGGAACACGCCGGGGAGCGTCCGGACGACTTGTGGCAGGATTGGGACAGGGTCCGGGAGCACTACGCGCTGTCGGTGGACTATGCGATCAATACGATGATCGGGTACGCAGAGCGCTACGTTGACGATCGGACCTTGCTCATCGTCCTCGGTGACCACCAGCCGGCGCCGATGATTACCGGTGACAATAGCAGCCGAGCCGTGCCGGTGCATGTGATCAGTGGTGATCCGGCCCTGCTGCAGCCGTTTCTGGACTGGGGCTTCAAGCGCGGGGCGCTGCCCGACCCGGACCAGCCAGCGCCACGTATGGATGCCTTTCGTGACTGGTTCGTACGGGCGTTCAGCGAGCCCGCCGCCGCTCCGGGGACGAAGGCTACGGTGGCCCGCGAATAGGCTCCTGTCTTGGAACACGCTCTGAGGAGGCCGATGTCCCCACACAACCAGACACGTCCAGCCGGCGGGACGTCTCGCTGTCGGTCAGGCCTTTGGCTCGTCGTACTGGTTGGACTGCTGAGCACGATCCTGGCGCCGGCTGGATCGGCCCAGACGCTGGCGGCCGAGGGTCCGTGGTTCGGGGTGCCGCTGCCGCCGGTGTTCGAGCCGCACGTGGCGCCGGTGATCATCGGTGACCGCGGCCCGGCGCCGGCCAGGGTGCCGCCAGGCGAGGGGGAGTATCTCGAGCTGACCGGCGCGGCGATCCGGGCCGACCTGGAGACGATCATCCGGTTCTCGAGGGAGAGCCGGGAGCGGCGGGAGATCGGGTCCGGGCAGCTCTGGGGACGGATCACGGGGTTTCCCTCCAGCCGCGACACCATCGCATGGGCGGCGGAGCAGTTCCGTCGGGCCGGCATCGCGGAGGTGGAGCTCCAGGTGTTCGATCAGGACGCCGACGCCGCGTTCTGGCTGCCGCTGTCGTGGGAGCTACGGCTGGTCGGCGACCCCGCCTTCGGGCCGAACAGCGAGGATGTGGTGCTCACGACGGCGATGCCGCTGTCGCCGTCCACGCTGCCGGTGGAGGGGCTGACGGCGCCGCTCGTCCACGTCGGCACCGCGCGCGCGGCCGAGCTCGTGCACATCGACGTGCGCGGCAAGATCGCCGTGCAACACGTGACCCCCCAGGCGCACCTGGTGTTCGAGCGGACGCCCACCGTGCCGCGCGCCCGGGCGCTGTTCGCGCGGGGCGCCGTCGGGGTCATCAACGTCGTCGATCAGCCGGGCAACGAGCGGGCCCTGGACTTCAGCAACTGTGGTGGTCCCTGCTTCAACCTCGGCGGTCGAGACGGGGTCTTTCTGGAGACGGTCATGGACCACGCGGCCGAGGCGGGTGTGCTGGGACAGCTGCGCGCGCGGCTCACCCTGGACACCGATCGGCGGTCCGGACTCTCGGCGCACAACGGGGTCGCCATCCTCCCCGGCACCGGGCCGACCGACGAGACGATCATCATCAACGCGCATGCCGACGCCTGGTTCGACGGCGCCGGTGACAACGGCGACGGCCTCGCCGTGCTCGTCGCACTGGCGAAACACTTCGCGGGCGGGGCATATCAGCCGCGGCGCACCCTGGTGTTTGTGGCGAGTGCCGGCCATCACTCGCCCGGCCTGAACGGGCCGCGGCACGTCGTGGCGATGAACCCGGCGGTCGCCGAGCACGCGGTGCTGGTGCTGAACATCGAGCATGTCGCCCAGCGCAACCTCTCGCCCGCGCGGAGTCTCTTCGCGGATGGCTACCGGGAGTTCATCGCCGATGCCGGCGAGGCGCCGATCGTCGCCGGCGTCTCCAACGAGTCGCCGTTTCTCGACGATCTGTTCACGCAGGGCGTCGAGCGCTACGGGACCAACTTCGTGTCCGGGCCGTCCAGCATGGCCAGCGGCGAGGGTGGCGGGTATCGTGCGCTCGGTGTGGCAATTGTCACCACCATGCAGGCGCCGCCGCTGTATCACACCAGCGGCGAGGTGCTCGACGTCGTCTCCACCCCCGGTCTCGAGCGGATCGCCCGCTTTCTCGCCTTCTTCATCAAGCAGGTCGACCAGGCGCCGCGCAGCCTCATCAACCCGTAGCCCCGCGCTGCTCGCCGGCACGCCGCTCGTGATGTGGGACCGCGCGAGTGCCACTCGGTCAGCGGATTCACGGTCTCGACACCGGGAAACCGCATGAAGTCGTGGTCCGTGGAGTAGAGAGCGGCGCCGCGTTCGATGGCCAGAGCCGCGCGGTGAGGTCGCCCGCCCGGGTCCTTATTGCACGCCCCGCTTCAACGCGTACCGGCCGTCGTGGAAGGTGCCGAAGAGCTCGCCGAGCGCCGGGTGGTCGATCGGTCCGCCCTCGGTGTCGGGCTCGAGATGTCGCTCGGCCACATAGGTCGTGGGGCCGCCCTGGTCGACCAGCACGTGATACCAGGGCTGGTCCCTGGGTGGACGCGAGCGGGCCACCGCGTCGTACCACTCGTCGGTACCCTGAAAGGTGGCGTCGACGTCGTACACGACGCCCCGGTAATCGAATCGATGATGATGGACGACCTGACCGACGAAGAAATTGGCGGTGTGCTCCATGGGGCACTCTCGTCGCCACTCGACGCGACGTGAGGCCAATCTTACGTCATCCGCACTGCGGGCGGCCAACGGTACTCGTGGAAACCGGGGCGCCTCAGATACACTGCTGCAGTCCGTGGTAAACGTCCTGTCGAATGCAGCGGGGCTTTCACCATGGGCTGCGGGGCAACGGACCTGAAAATTCCACAACTGCGGAACGACGGCATGAGGATCACACGCACCCAACTGGATGAATCTCTCATCACCAGACGTCACGTCCTGCAGGCCTTCGGCGCGCTCGGCGGGGCGTCGCTGGTCATGGGCGCCATGGACGCCTGGGGGCTGATGGGTGCATCGGCCGCCCAGCGGCCGACGCTGCAGGGCCGCGGGACGGGCACGCGGGTCATCGTGCTGGGTGCCGGCATCTCCGGGTTGACGGTGGGCTACGAGCTCGGCAAGCTGGGCTACGACTACCAGGTGCTCGAGGCGCGCGAGTGGGTCGGGGGGCTCTGCTGGACCATCACGCGGGGCGCCTCACACACCGAGATCGACGGCGAACGGCAGGTCTGTCAGTTCGACGAGGGGCTGTATCTCAACGGGGGCGCCTGGCGGCTGCCCAACGCCGACACGGGCGTGCTGGGGTACTGTGCCGAGCTGGGCGTGGGGCTCGAGATCTTCGTCGACGCCACCGACGCCAACTACTTCTACGAGGAGAACCCGGAGCTCGGGTCGCTGTCGGGCCGGAAGGTGCGGCTGCGGGAGGTGAAGGCCGACCTGTGGGGGTCGACCTCGGAGCTGCTCACCAAGGCGATGGATCAAGGGCAGATCGACACGCCGCTGAGCACGGAGGACAAGGAGCGGCTGGTGTCGTTTCTCGTTCGGGCCGGCTATCTGGACACCGAGGACCACGTCTATCGCCCTCCCACCTCGCGCGGATCGCAGGACCGCCATGACCTGGGCGCGCTGCTCCAGACAGGGTTCGGGACGCGCGTGCGCTCGCTGTATGCCGGCACCGGTGGGCCGGCCCCGGTGTTCCAGCCGGTCGGCGGCATGATGGAGATTCCGCTCGCGTTCCAGCGCGTGATGGGCGACCGGGTCACGCTGAACGCCGAGGTGCGGTCCATCCGCCAGACGACGGATGGGGTCCGTGTGGTCTCCCGCAACACCAGGACCGGGCAAGAGCGGGAGGAGACCGCTGACTACTGCGTCTGCTGTCTGCCGATGGCGGTGCTGCAGCGTCTCGACGTCACCCTGTCGACCGAGATGGCCGAGGCGGTCAATGCCACCAGCCACAGCACCGCCGCGAAGATGGGGCTGCAGATGGGACGGCGCTTCTGGGAGGAGGACGAGGGGATCTTCGGCGGACACCTGTGGTCCCGGAGCTTGCAGCTCGGCGAGTTTTCCTACCCGTCCAACGACTACTTCTCGAAGAAGGGGATCCTGCTGGGTTTCTACGGCAACGGCGGGATGGCCGGCCTGGCGGACCAGTCCATCCAGGCGCGGGTCGGGCACGTGCTCACGCAGTCGAGCAAGGTGCATCCCCAGATGCGAGAGGAGTTCGAGAGCGCGTATGCCGTCTGGTGGGAGAAGATTCCTTACAGCCTCGGGGCCTACGGACGCACCCCCGCGCCGAGCCTGCTGGCGCAACTCAGCAAGCCGGACGGCCGGATCTATGTGGGCTGCGCCGGCGCCAGCCAGCGGCCCGCCTGGCTCGAAGGTGGCATCCAGGCCGCCTGGCGGACCGTGGAGGCGCTGCACGAGCGCGCGATGCGAGCCTAGCCGCCCGTGGTGAAAGTCCCACTGCCTTCGCCTTGCGCTTCATCCCGCCGTGCCACGCTGCTCTTCGGTTGAATACTGCCGGTATGCTCCCTCGTCTCGCCTTGCAGGAGCCCGGCGCGGCGTCGATCTCGACGATCCGGTGTGCCGAGCTGGCCTGCACGAATCATTGGGAGCCATCGGACGTGAGCTCAATTCCATCCCGAGGCCCCCTTCTGCCTGAGCTGTCAGGACACTCGGGAACAGCTCCGACGATGTGTTAGCGGGTCTGCTGACTGAGTTGTCTCAGCCACGCGGCCACAGCGGCACGGACCGATGCGTCGTCTGCGGCAAAGGCGTACTCCAGGAGCTGGACCGCGCTTGGGCTGGCAATGTGTCCCAGCGCGTCGACGGCTCGCCTCCGGAGGCCGGCGTCGTCGTCGTGCAGTGCCACGGTCAAACTCCGCACGGCCTGATCCCCCCCGATCGCCTAGAGCGTCTCAATCGCTTCTTCGCGGATCACGCTGTGCTCGTCGCGTAGTGCTAACTCCAGCGCTTCGGCAGCCCCGTCGCCTCCGAGCGTCGCCAACGCCTCGACTGCCGACAGTCGGACATACTCATCCCGATCGGTGAGCGCCATTCTGAGCAATGGCACGGCCACGTCCGGCTGCTCGCTCTCGGCCAGCGCTTCAACAGCATCCTCTCTGTCCCACGGGTCGTCCGCGCTCTCCAGCACGGCGCGCATCCGCCAGACATCGATGGTGTCTTCGTCGAGACCGGCCTCGGCCGTGTCGTCATCGTCAACGGACCCGCTCCGAGCATGCAGGTCCGCCTCGTCTTGGAAGATCCGCACTCGGTGCGGAACACGGACGGTCTCCCCTCCGTCAGGGAGCGCCTCGAGCGCATACTCCAGCGCGTAGCGTTGATCGTCCAGGATCAGCCGCAAGGCTTCAGCCACACTGAGCTGGTCGAGATCGATGGTGATCCGGCCGGCGATCGAGGCATGCCCTTCGATACGCAGGCCGGTCTGCCGAGCGATCTCATCCAGGACCAGGCTAAGAGGAGCATCGCGCACGTGCACGCTGACGAGACCATGGACGACGACGACCGCGACCACGTGAGCACTCTGCAGTCGCCCTGGCTCGGCCTGTTGGGCCAACGACGCCACGGCCACCGGTATGCATGCCGCAACCACGGCGATGCCGAGCGTCACGCCCACCCCGTGACTCCTGACGCCGCCCCGGAGGCCGTGCGAAGCACTCGCTCGTGCATTGGCCCTCAAGCTCCGTCTCCTTGACCGGGATGACTTGGCCTCTGCCTTCTGTATCGTAGGGCTGTCCGCGAGCTGTGTGTCGGCTCGACGGGCCGATGGGATCGGGTCTGAGAACGGATTACCACTTTACACTGGACGACGGCCGGGCGGCGGAAAACCCCCGCCGGTATCGCGCCGGCGAGGGTTTCTCGTTCGTTATTTGGCCTTGCAATCACTAGGGAATAAGGCAGTCGCCGGGGATGTCCCGTTTGAACCCGGAGAAGCGGTCGACGCCTTTGACGCCGGGCGTGTGGCCGTGGGTCACCTTGTCGAAGTGGCCGACGATGACCAGGCGCTTGACGGTGGCGAGTTGGAGCAAGGGCAGGCCCCGCCTGACCACCTGCACGCTGGCGCCGGTCGAAAGCGGCTTGGTGTACACACGCAGCCAGCCGCCGCCGACTAGGTTCTCGCCCTGTTTGACGAGTTCTTTGTTGACCACTGGACCCGTTAACCTGGCGAATCCCCCTACGCTCGGGCGCCCACGGGTGGCTCTGGTGTGTCGCAGGTAATTGCACCAGACGCGGTAGAGCGGCGCCCACGGCGCGATCGGACCAGGCTGCTGCCTGACGAACCAGAATTCTGCGCGCTCGAACCTGGATAAGCGGAGCGCCGCGAGGGTCTCACTGACGTCCTCGGGCAACGGGAACTGGAGGGTCGTGACCAGGAAGTCCATCGCCCGCCTCAGGACAACCGTCAGTCGGCGTGCGTGGGCCTGGTCGATCAGCCGATCCCAGTCGAGGCGACCGGCAGCGTGACGCAGGATCGTCATCGCATCCGCAACCCAGTGAATGTTGCGCGTGGCGTCGAGCCCGTGAGCCACGGCATGCAGTAACTGGTCGGCGTGGTCCAGCGTTCGCGTGAAAACACCATCGAGCTCGACGGGTACGGCACGGCTCCACAGCGCGTCGTCGACATCCTCACCGAAAGAGTCGTGCATCGCGCGACAGTGCAGATCGAGGTTGCGCCCAGTGACGTCGGTGAAGCGCAAGGCGTGGCGACTTCGAAAGATCGCGTCCGAAGGTTCGGCGAGTGGTACCCAGCCTAACGCCCGCAGCACACCGACCGCCGTGGGGATCGCCGTGGGACGAACTAGGAGATCGCAGTCACCCGCGGGACGCACGGCCCGATCGCGGTAGCAACACAGGGTGAGTCCGGCGCCCTTGAGCAAGATCGTGTCGACCCCTTCATCCCGCAAGGCGGACACGGTAGATCGCAAGGTGTCCAACAGTGATTGCTTAGGTGTGGTTCTCA